>BNUG01000076.1 GCA_025997195.1 Clostridia bacterium
ACTGTTTATCGGCAACACCTTCTACGTGGTCGGCCCCAATCAAACGGGCGCCTATGACATGGAGGCAGGGTTTGCAGAGAAACAAATTTTGGTGGTTGACGTAAACGCGAATTCTGTAGACAAGTACGGTTACTATCCGCCGGGTATCATCATGCCGCTCGCCACACCGGATCTCGCGATAGAAGAGTAATACCGCTTAATGCTTCCTTAAAGCGGCCTCCTGTAGATTGAGGGTTTGATGTACTGAAAGCGGTGTTCAAACGTCGTTAGGGATTCGCTGTGTCCGATGAATAGGTAGCCTCCCGGAATCAGGGCGTCATAAAACTGACTCACGAGTTCGACTTTGGTATCCGTATCGAAATAAATCATCACATTGCGGCAAAAGATCGTGTGATATGGCGTCTTCGGGGCGAACGACTCCAGCAGATTGATCTTGCGGAACGCTACGTTTTTTCGCAGCTGTGCGCTTACTTGGTAGCGATTTGCGCCGATCGGGACAAAGTATTTCTGAATACGTTCCTTGGACATCGCGGTTAGGTTTTCCTCGGTATATATCCCTTCGGCGGCATCTGCGAGGACTTTTTCCGAAAGATCGGAAGCGAGAATCACAGAGTCATAGCGATGCAAGGGGCCGCGCAGTGCAAGGTAGTCCAGCAGATAAATTGAAAGCCCATAGGGTTCTTCGCCCGTAGAACAGCCCGCGCACCAAACCCTCAGGTCGCGGTTACCCGGGAGACTCTCGATCCACGGCATGATTTCGCCGATAAAATAGTCAAAATGATCGCTTTCCCTAAGGAAATAGGTGTGATTCGTTGTGAGGCGGTTGATCATATCTGTCATTTCGCGGCCCGTCGGATCCTGCCGCACGAAGTCAAAATATTTCCCGTAAGATGTAAATCCGCGCGCGGCAATCAAAAACCCGAGCCGCCCCTCGACGAGCGCGCTTTTTTTCTCTAGGTTGACGCCGTAATTCTCCTTGACGTAGCTGGAGATCTCGGCAAGTTCTTGTTCCGTGAGTGTTGGCATCGAAGAACCGGCCTACTCTACTCGACGAGCTCCTGCACGTTGACGATCAGGCTGATATTGCCGTTGCCCATGATCGTGCATCCGGAGATGCCCGACCGCTTGATGCCAAAACGTGCGAGGAAGGTCGGTAAGGGCTTCCCAACGACCTGGAATTTGCCGACGATATTGTCCGCCAGCAGACAAGCGCTCCTGTCGCCGGCTTCGGCGAGTACGAGGATGCCGTCCTGGATATCGGTGACCGCGTCCTGATTTCCGAATAGGTCGTAAAGCCGAATGACCGGATAAGCGACGCCGCGCAGCATGATCATTTCGTTGCCCATTGGATCCGTGATCACCTGCCCTGCGTCGGTCTTGAAAGACTCGCGGATATTGTTGATCGGGATTGAGTAGATGTCACTGCCGATCGATATCTCAATGCAAGAGATGATCGCGAGCGTCAGCGGGATCTTCATAATAACATTGGTACCCTGACCGGGTTTGCTCTCGATGATGACAGATCCGCCGATCTTTTCGATATTGCTTTTGACAACGTCAAGCCCCACGCCGCGCCCCGAGTATTCCGAAACACTCTCTCGTGTCGAGAAGCCGGGTGCCATCAGCAGATTAAAGATCTCCTTGTCGTTGTAATCGTTTTCCGGTTTGCGTAATAGTCCGTTCGCGCGTGCTTTTGCAAGAATAACGCTTTTGTCCAGCCCCTTGCCGTCATCGCTCACACTGATGAGGACGTCGCCGCCGCTGTTTTGCGCGGAGAGAATGATGTGCCCCATAGGGTTTTTCCCCGCCGCCCGTCGTTCTTCGGGGGTTTCGATCGCATGATCCATCGCGTTGCGCACCAAGTGCATGATGGGGTCGGAGAGGGCGTCCAGGATGGTCTTGTCGACTTCGGTCGCTTCGCCGACGAGAATCAAGTCCGCTTCTTTGCTGAGGGACTTGCTCATGTCGCGCACGATGCGGCGCATCCGCTGGAAGACCATGGAGACGGGCAGCATGCGGATGGACATGACGGTATCCTGCAATTCGTCTGTCAGCTTGTCCAGTTGACGGGCCGCCTTGCGGAAATTTGCAAATTCGGTTCCTTCGAGATCCGGATTTTCCGTTACGATGGATTCGTTGATCACGATCTCCCCGACGAGATCGAGTAGAGCGTCTAATTTTTTCAGTTCGACACTGATGATGCTTTGGGCGCCATGAGATGGGCTTTGGCCCTGTGCACCTGCCAGCGGTATTGATCCGGGGGGCGGCGTTTGCGTAACAGCGGGCGTCGGTACCGGAGTTGGCGTCGGTGCTTGTGCTGGTGCAGGTGCAGTAGGTGTAGGTGAGGGTACAGGTACAGACTGAGGCTGTACAGACTGAGGCTGTACAGACTGAGGCGGCACCGGCGGGACGGCTGCATAGGCAGGTTGTGGAGCAACGTCATAATGCATGTGGAACCCGGTTTGCCCGCCTTGTATCGTCGCCGGTTGTGGTATTGGAGCAGGTTGCGGCCGCGGCACCGGCCCTGCGGCTTGAGCGGGCTGAGGCGCAGGTGCGGCGGGTGCCGTGGGTTCCGGCTGCTTTGCGATAGGCTCAGGCCGTGGCGTGGGTTTCGGCATTTCCGGAACCTTCCTTCCCCCGCCCGAAGGATCGTCCGGCATCTTGCGCACGAAGGAAACAGTCTCGACAGAGAGCGTTCCTTTCGCAAGCGCTTCGATCTGTTCACGGAACATCATCGTCGTGAAGCTCACATAGAAACCACGCTCGATGATCTGGTTGGCAGCGTCGGGGTTGCTTTCAAGGTTAGACGGCACGGTACGGTTGACCGTGCCTTTTTCGCTCAATTTATTGACAAGCATAAAGGCACGGATGCCTTCCATCTTGGATCCTTCGTTGAAATGAATATGAAGGTAATACGTAGCGGGCTCAGCGAGCCCCCCGCCTCCGCTCACGGCACGCTGTGTGACCGCAGGCAGATCCGGTTCGATCGGCGGCATATTCGGCACCGAAGTTCCGGGCTCGAGTCCGAGGATGCGGCCGCCTTCCGGCGCGACCGGCATGGAAATCGCAACGGTTTCCGGAGACACAGGTTCGGGAACAGGCGTCGGTTCCGGCGCAGGCGATCGAACAGGTTCCGGTATTGGCGCAGGCACAGGGGGCGGTTCCGGAATCGGCTCCGGCCTGGAAAGTCCGATAGATTCGGGCTGAGAAACGGGCTTCGGTGCGGCGGGCTGGATATCCTGCGCACCGGCCACACTGCCGAGCATGCGTCCCAGATCGGCTTTTTCCTGCTTCGGCGCGTCAGCCTGCATCTTCTCTTTCAGCGCTCTCACAACATCCGTCAGAACCGCCACATCGGTTTGCAGTTCCGCACCGTCCTGTACTTTCGCCACTTCCGCTTTGAGGAAATCCGAGACGGCCAGTACGATGTCGACAAGTTCGCCCCAATAATCAAGATTGAGTCCCGCGCTGCGGATGACGGCAAAGAGATCCTCCGTCTTGTGCGCAACTTCGGAAATGCTCGTATACGCCATCATGGCGGAACTGCCCTTGATTGTATGCATGATGCGGAATATCTCGTTGATATTCGCTGTCGTCAGTTCACGCGAGGCTTCCGCCGTCAGCATGATATCGTCAAGCGAGTCGAGCAAAGAGGTAGCTTCGTATAGATATAGTTCGAGTAGCGAATCGTTATTGAAATCGTCAGCCAATCCTATGTGTTCCTCCCGCGCCGAATTAAATTTTGTTTGCCGTCAGTATATCACAATAAGCGCGCGGCGAAAATCTGACGCGCGAAAGAAAAATTGCAATGACGCGCGAAAGAAAAATTGCAATTGAGGCAATACGCTTGATTGCACATTTATTTGTCACCATGTATAATAAATCATTCAAAGTACTTCAAACAATACGATTGGGTAAAGGGGAGAATCATAATGCCAAGGATCATGATAGTCGATGACGCAGCCTTCATGCGGATGATGATCAAGGAAAATCTGAAGAAAGAAGGCTTTTCCGATTTCGTGGAAGCCGGGAACGGAGAGGAGGCTGTGACGCTGTATCAAGAGACGTCTCCGGATTTGACCTTGCTCGATATCACGATGCCCATTAAAGACGGGCTGGCCGCTTTGCAGGAGATCCGGGAACTGGATCCGGGCGCGAAGGTGGTCATGTGCTCGGCCATGGGACAGGAAAATATGGTGATCGAAGCTGTGAAACTCGGAGCGCTTGATTTTATTGTCAAGCCGTTCAAACCGGAGCGTCTGCTCCAGACTGTCAAAAATGTGATCGACTGAGGTCGGGGAGCAGACCATGGGAACCAGTAAGGAAAGACCGGTCAATCTCGTCAAGTTGATTGCGGAAGATACGCTGCCATCGGTGATGAAAAAGATGGATATCGAGGATACGCCGGAAAACAGGGAAGATGTGCTCGCGCTTGCGCTGAACAGTCTCCCGACGAAATATGTCACAAGCGGCGGGGGAAAACTCTACGCACAGCTGATCAATACTTACAAAATTCAATATGAAACAGACGTCATCCAAAGCTTGGTCAAGGCTTGCATAAAGGTGAAAAACAGGCCGCGCGGCAGCGCCGATTCGGGGGATAAAAAGTGATTCATACATACGGCGATTTAAAAGAAGATCATCTTGATATCCTTCGGGAAATCGGGAATATTGGAGCCGGCAATGCGGCGGCAAGCCTTTCGGTTTTGATCAACGAGGGCGTCAATATCGTGGTTCCTCAGGTACAGATCCTCGATTATGACGGTGTGATCCGCACGGTAGGTGATCCGGAAGAACTCGGCATTGCGATCCTGATCAATTATGTGGGCGACATTCGCGGTGTAGTACTCTTTCTGTTGAGTTATGAAGACGCCAACGGTATTGCTGACATCCTCACCTGTGGCTTCGGAGAAGAGGACGAAAAAGCAGGCGGCATGTCCGAGATGAAACTCTCCACGATCAAGGAGATCGGAAATATCCTCGGCTCGTCTTATCTGGGATCGATCAGTTCGCTCACGGGGCTTGGCGTCAACATCTCCGTCCCCTATGTGGCCGTGGATATGGTGGGTGCCATTATGGGCGCGCCGATGTTTGAGTTTTCCATAGACAATAGCAAGATCATGCTTATCGAAGAGAGTTTCAAGACCGACACGAAGAGCCTCAAAAGCCATGTGATCCTTTTTGCGGACATCCCATCGCTGAACAAGATTTTGGACAAACTTGGACTGAACGAATGAGCGAAAAGATCGCGGTCGGGATTTCGGATTACAAGGCCTCAAGTGCACCTGATACGCTGGTGACGTATGCTTTGGGTTCCTGTGTCGGCATTTCCCTGTATGATCCGATCTCGCGCATTGGCGGGTTGTCGCACATCATGCTACCGACTAGTATGCTTGGGCGCAGCGAGGGAGACGACAACCGGATGAAATACGCTGACACCGCGATTGATGATATGCTGAGCCATATGGAATGTCTCGGTGCCGGGCGCAGCCGCATCAAAGCGAAGATCGTCGGCGGGGCCAATATGTTTGGAACGACGGACGGTTCTTTTATTGGTACGATTGGGGATCGGAATGTGGATGCGGTCCGGGAGGAACTCGTACGGCTGGGGATTCCGATTGTGGGAGAGGATGTCGGCGCAAACTATGGGCGTACAGTGCATTTTGATCTCGAAGACGGCCGGGTTGTGATCCAGTCCATCGGGAAGGATGTAAAGGAGTTGTAAAATGACAGGTTATCTTGATGAGAAACAATACGAGGAAGAGGATACCCAAAAGGGGCGTTATTTGACATTCACTCTAGAAGACAATGTCTATGGTCTCCAGATCCGTTTCGTGACGGAGATCATCGGGATTCAAACGGCGACGAAAGTGCCGGAGACGCCCGACTATGTAAAGGGCATCATCAATCTGCGCGGACGCATCATCCCTCTTATTGATGTACGCCTCAAGTTCGGTAAAGAAGAGATTGAATACAATGAGCGGACTTGTATCATTGTGATTGACGTCGAATCGGTCGCGGTCGGCCTGATCGTCGACAAAGTAGATGATGTGCTGACCTTGGAAGACAACCAAATTGCTTCGCCGCCGCGCAGTGGGATGGTCGGTTTTGAAAACCGCTACATCGAGGGGATCGGTACGGTAGGCGATATCGTGATATTGCTTTTAGATGCAGAAAAACTCCTGCGCGCGGAAGAAATGGAAATGATGGAGACAATAGCGTCCGATAATGCCTAAAAAGATCAAATTAATGGTGTTGGATGATTCCTTGTTGTTTCGGGAAGTCATGGTACAGGGTTTTCATAACGACGCCCTGATCGAGATTGTCGGTTTTGCAAGTGACCCGTTTGAAGCAACAGAAAAAATTCCTGCGCTCGAACCCGATGTGCTGACCTGCGACATTGAAATGCCCCGTATGGATGGCATCAAATTTGTGCGCCGCCTGATGTCGCAGTATCCGCTCCCTGTCATCGTTGTGTCTTCACTTGCCATCGGCGTGTTTGAGGCGCTAGATGCGGGCGCACTCGATTTCATTCGCAAACCGGAAAATTTGAATGAAGGTCATGCGAAGTTTTTTGCGGATCTACGCGGTAAGATCATTGCAGCGTCTCAAGCGAAGTTTGCTTTTCGCCGCCGGGAAAACATCGGCATCCATATCGAGCCTGAAGGCGTACGCGGCGCAGTCAATTCGCGAAATATCATCGCCATCGGCGCTTCGACGGGTGGTACGGATGCGATCAACAGTGTGCTGACGAAATTCTCTTCCCATATGCCGGGCATCGTTATCGCGCAGCATATGCCGGCGGAATTTACCAAACTGTATGCGCAGCGTCTGGACGAGATGTCAAATCTCTCGGTGAAAGAGGCGGAGGATGGCGATGAAGTCCTGCCGGGACGGGTATTAATCGCGCCGGGGGATTTTCATATGTGTCTCGAAAAGAGGGCGGCAGGCTATGCGGTTCGCTGTGAGAATACGCCGAAAGTGAATGGACACCGACCCTCGGTCGATGTGCTTTTTCGGTCTGTCGCGGAGACTGCCGGAAACGATGCAATTGGCGTGATTCTTACGGGCATGGGTGCCGACGGTGCGGAAGGCTTGAAAAAAATCAGGGAATTCGGCGGCTATACGATTGGCCAGGATGAGCGTTCGAGCGTTGTCTATGGGATGCCGATGGCCGCCTATATGCTTGGCGCGGTCATGGTGCAGCTGCCGCTCTACCGGGTGCCGGACGAAATCCTGCGAAAATTGAACACAGGGTCATAAATGATGTAATATAATTTGTTGTTAGCGCATATGTCACAGAAGGGAAAAGAAAATGACAGAGAGAGAGAAGAAAATCGTTAAGACAATGGATGGCAACACAGCTGCGGCTCATGTTTCCTATGCGTTTACGGATGTGGCGGCGATTTATCCGATTACACCGAGTTCGCCCATGGCGGAGAATGTAGACGAGTGGGCGGCATACGGACGTAAAAATATTTTTGGCCAGACGGTCAAACTCACTGAGATGCAGTCGGAAGCCGGAGCGGCGGGCGCGGTACACGGCAGCCTCCAGGCCGGCGCGCTGACGACGACCTACACGGCGTCGCAGGGTCTCTTGCTCATGATCCCCAATATGTACAAGATCGCCGGCGAGTTATTACCCGGCGTGTTTCATGTCACGGCGCGTACCCTCGCGGCGCACGCTCTTTGTATCTTCGGCGACCATTCAGACGTCATGAGCGCCAGGCAGACAGGCTTTGCGCTGCTTACCTCAAACTCCGTCCAGGAGGTCATGGACATCGGCGCGGTCGCGCATTTGGCGGCGATTCGCAGCCGCGTTCCTTTCCTGCATTTTTTTGATGGTTTCCGTACGAGTCATGAAGTGCAAAAGATCGAAGCCTGGGATTATGACGTTTTGGAACAATTGCTGGACAAAGACAGCGTACAGGCTTTCCGCGAACGCGCACTTTCTCCGGAGCATCCCGTGACGCGCGGTACCGCCCAGAACCCGGATATTTTCTTCCAGGCCAGAGAAGCTGCGCAGCCGTATTATGATCGGCTTCCCGGCAT
>BNUG01000077.1 GCA_025997195.1 Clostridia bacterium
AGTCCGTACGGTTCTTGCGGACGGATCTCGCGGCCTTGGGGAATGTCTCAAGGCTGTCGAGACCGTGCATCGTGAGTGGAATTACATCGTCTAGCGGTGCCGTTCAGCGGCGTCCGAAGAGCGGCGTCCGAAGTTATTTGATGAAGGACTGGCTGACGTAGGCTTCTTTGCCGGCATAATTGATTTTGTACCAAGTACCGGATGTGCCCGTGATCGTTACGGTCGTCCCGTTTGTCAGGCCGCCGATAATTTTATAATTGGTGCCGGCGCCTGTCCGCACATAGAGACCTTGCGGCGAGTTGTACACCGTACCGATCTTAGGCGTCGCCTCCGCAGAGGAACTTGGCGGTGTGCTTGCGCTAGCGTCTGTTGTAATGAAGGACTTGCTCACATAGGCAGTCTTGCTATTGTAAGTAATGATGTACCAACTGCCGCTCTCGCCCGTGAGCGCAATGGTTGTGCCGTGTTTGAGCGTGCCGACGATCGATGAGGTCGTACTCGCTGTGCTACGGATGTTCAGGTAGGTTCCCGGCGTGTTAACGGTGCCGATCTTCGCTGTTGGCGTAGTCGGCGCGCTAGGCGGCGTTGGCGTTGTTGGCGTTGCCGAGGTTGTGACCGATACAAAACTCTTGCTGACATAGGTCGTCTTGCCGTTGTAAGAAATTGTGTACCAGCTGCCGCTTTCCCCCGTAATGGAGATCTGCGCGTTGTGTTTCAAGCTGCCGACGATCGCGTAGGATGTTCCCGCGCCGCTGCGGATGTTCAGATAAGTCCCGGGCGTGTTGACGGTGCCGGTCGTCGTCGTCGGTGCAGTAGGTGTCGTCGGTGTGGTTGGGGTTGCCGGCGTCGTGGCCGTGTTGATGGTCACAAAGCTTTTGCTGACATAGGCCGTCTTGCCGTTGTAAGAAATCGTGTACCAGCTGCCGCTCTCACCCGTAATAGAGAGGGCCGCCCCGTGTTTGAGAGAACCGATGACCGAATGATTGGTGCCGGCGCCGCTGCGGATGTTCAGATAGGTTCCCGGCGTGTTGACGGTGCCCGTCTTCGCGGTAGGCGTGGTGGGTGCGGCAGGCGTCGTCGGCGTAGCCGCGGCGTCCATCGTTACAAAAGCGCCGCTGACAAACCCAAGTTTTCCGCTGCCGAGGTCGATACGCCACCAATCAGCGGATTGGCCTGTGATCGTCACTTTTACGCCGTTCTTCAGCGATGTCACGATGGTGTATCCGGTGGCAGGGCCGCTGCGCACATTGAGGACACTGGCGCCGACGTTCACCGTTCCGGTCTTGGAAACATCCGTAACGACATAGCCGGGGCCGGTTCCGCCCGAGCCATCCTGCCATGGCATTTCAACCAGGTCGACGGCTGAACCGAGATTGTAATAGAAGGTAAGGATGTCGCGGTAATTCGACCCGCCGGCTGCCATCTGATAGGCGCCTACCTGCGAGAGACCGGATCCGTGCCCATAGCGGACGCTCGCCAGCAACCAACGGGTGCCTTCGTCGCGCAGATACAAGATCGAGAATTTCGTGCCGAGGTTCAAGAACTCATTCAGGAACGGCCAATCCGAAGTACTGCCCGCCGGACGGTAAGGGCCGAAGGACAGCGTTACATCCGCCATATTTGGGATTCCGAGCGTAAAGACGGCTCCCGTAAAGCGGCGGTCCGGTCCGGCGGATTTTGGATTTGCGAGGGCAATACTCTTGATGGTAACATCGCCTGCGATTGCTTGCGCGTCGATCCCTGCCGCCGCTAATTTTTCGCGCAGCATTTTGTAGGGCTGGGCGGCACTGCCTTTCAGGTCGCCGATGGCGAGTGTCTTGGGAATGTTGAGTTTGCCGCTGTACGAGGTCGTATTGAGCGCATAAGCGAGGTCGTAGGGATCTTCTTTGAGCGGCAGATAAGCATAGTCGCGCGCAGATGCACCCGAGGCGGCGCCGCTTTCTGCAAACCCGCCATTGGATGCGGAGAAACAAGCATAAACATTTTCTCCCGTGGTCGTCTTGAGAATGGTGTTTTTGGTGTCCGATACGGCGCGCAGACAATTTCCGTAGCTTGAATTGTAACCGAAATAGGCCTGGTTGGCTGTCGTGTTCACAAGATCCTGCTCAACACTGCTGCGTGCGCGGGAATTCATCGTGAAATAGGCATAAGTCCTTGCGGCGACGGCTTGGGCTTTTAATGCTTCGATCGGCCAGCCGTCGCCCATTTCATAGGGGATTACGCCGGCGACATAAGTCTCGATATCGACATGATTGATGAATTTCAGTTTGCCGTTTTTGTTGAGGATGCGCATATCCCCGGCGTACTGATAGGCGCCGTTGATTTTGATGCGGTTGTTTGGCGTGAGGTTTGCGGCTTTGATATAGACGTCACCGTCTAGCTCATAACTCACAGTAGCGTTCGAAATGAGAATCCCGTTTGGAATTGCGGCAACGGTAAAAGCGCCTGAAAGGGATTTGTTGTTGTCCTCGATCGTGTATACACCTACCGCTTCCATGGCCGCGGATGCCGGTTCGCCGTAGGTGGAGAGATGAACGCGCACCACATTGTCCGCGATCAATGGCCCGACCGATGGGAGAGCGAGCGGTGAAATCTCAGGCACTGCGAAGGCGGCCTGAGCGGTCGAAAGGAAGAGAGCGACGCAGAGTACAAGCACAGTGCAGATCTTCGGCAGTTTCTCCGGTTTTTTCGTTGATATTTTCATGGTCCAATGCTCCTTTTGGTTAAGCGATGGGCGTAATAACTTTGCATCAAGCACGATCTGAATATGCAATCTTTTTTATTGCATATAAATGTGAGTTAATTATACCGAGATGCGGGTTTGAAGAGTATTGATGGAGCGTTGAGTTTGGTTTACAGTATTATTACTTATGGTGCTGGGCAAGGACAGAGGGACGAACAAGACAGAGGGACAGGCCTTCTGTCTTGTTCTGGTCTTGTGTCTTTGCGAACAGGACAGAAGGCCTGTCCCTGTGTCTTGTTATATGGCGGAGAAATATGCGGCGAGGACTTCTGCGGAGGGGCCGTCTGCGGCGATTGTTCCGTGGTCGAGCACGATGACGCGCTCGGCTACGGCGGCTGCAACGGCCGGATCATGAGTCGCCACGAGGCGCGTCTGGTCAAGAGACGCGAGGATATCCATAAAACGGTGCTTGGCTTTCATGTCGAGAAACGCAGTCGGTTCGTCGAACAATAAGACATGCGGATTCATGACCAGTACCGAAGCGATGGCGCAGACGCGCTTCTCGCCGCCTGAGAGTTTGAGAGAACTTCGATTCATAAGGTGCTCGGCCTCGAGAGCGGTGAGTACGGTACGAACCTTTTCGCGTACGTCTTCTTCCGAATGGCCGAAATTTCGTGGACCGAAGGCGATATCGTCGTAAATTTTTGGCATGAAAAGCTGATCGTCGGGATTTTGAAAGACGAGCCCGACTTTGCTGCGGATCGTCATCAAATGATCTTTGTCGACGGGAATGTCGCCGATCAGTATTTCGCCGGCATCCGGCTTCAGTACGCCCGCAATTGTGAGAAAGAGCGAGGTCTTACCTGCGCCATTGCCGCCGATCAACGCTGCTTTTTCACCGGCTGCGAGCGTGAAAGAGACATTCTTTAGGGCTGGTGTTCCATCGGCATATGTCACGGTCAGTCCGCTGACGATCAGCGGTACCGGTCCATGGCTGTGCGGATGCCGGTGTTCATGAGTGGCAAAGCCGCCATTGTGTTGCTGCGCTCTTTCTGGTAATCGGTCATTTTGCGCTACGATTGAATTTTTCTGTTTCTGTTTCATAGTATTTTGTCTATTGATATCACAGCATATGCAATACAGGGAAAAAACGCAAGAGGACGAAGGCGGTACAGAACAGGATCATGCAGACGATGTCGGCTGCAGCCATGCGCGTGCGCCCTGTGTCGGGGATATCCCGCCCGTAGCCGCGGCAGGCCATCGCTGCATAGATGCGCTCGCCTCGGTCAAAGCTGCGGATGGCCAGCTGGCCGACGAAACTGCCCATGTCTTTCATTGCGATGCCTTTTGATTTCACGCTGCGCAGTTTGTATGCGATTGCCATGCTGCCGGCTTCGTCGATCAGGACGCCGATGTAACGGTAGATCATTTCGATCAGCGTGATCAGAATCTTTGGCGCATGCAGACGGCGCAGTTCGCGCGTCAGCGCGGGGAACGGTGTCGTTGCGATGAGGATGAAGACCGCCATTACGCAAAGGTAAGTGCGCAGCAAGATGGCCAGCATAGAGAGAAAGCCCCAGGAAAACGCGATGCCGCCAAAGACAAAGGCGGTTTCTCGCAGGAGGATCAGATTGGTCACCGCAGCAAAGGAGCAAAAGGGCAGCGCGATGAGGAATCGGCGGTGTAGCATACCGGCGGGGAGTTCGGCGAGTGACAGGATAAGGATCGGATAAATGAAATAGGGGACAGCGCCAAGCACATCGTAACGATTGAAAGACACGATGGTGATGATAAAGGCGAGGGTGGCGATGAGTTTTACCTGCGGATGGAGACGGTGAACGACGGTATCTCCATCCGAGAGGCTTTCCAGCACATAAAGATCGTGAACGCGATTAGATAGCATCTATATTTTTTCTGCGGCGCTTCTTGTAGACGCGGATGACAAGGCCTGCCGCACCGGCGATCGCGAAAACGAGGATGGCTCCGATCAGACCCGCCGCCGATGTTCCGGTGCCGTCGCCTTTGGCAAAATCATAATCGGGCAGGATGGCCGTACGGTCTTGTACGCCGGATACGATTGAAAATACAGTGCTTTCGCCGGTTTCGAGTTCCGTAGTGCCGGCGACCCGTTCCATGGACCATTCGAGGCCATCGGGATTGGCGGAGGCAAACAAGGACATAGCGGCACCGAGAATCACGGCGATGCAAGCGAACACAATAATCACGGTTTTCGGGGATTTTGCCCGTCCGCGGTCAGGGGCGTGGCCTCTGAGGACCGGGGCACCTGATCCGTAGGCGGCGGAAGTCAGGATGGACGGCCGCGCGGCGTAGACGAAATTCAAGATAGCCGCAGTCACGATGCCTTCAATGACGCCGATCGCCAGATGAATCGGCTGCATCAGGACGACAAAAGCGGAAAAGGGCAGGGCTGCGACGCCGGAAGCTGTCGTTTCCGCCACAACGCCGAACGCGCCGAGCTGCAGAGCGGCGACCACGCCTGCCGTCGAGCCGATCCAAATACGTTTGGCTGTTGGCGATGGAGAGAGAATCGGACGGAACAACAGCGGGTAAATAAACAGGCAGGGAATCACGCCCATATTGAAAATATTGCACCCGAGTGCGAGCAGCCCGCCATCCGCAAAGACGAGGCATTGAATCACAAGCACGGCCGACAGTGCCAGCAAGCCGGCGAACGGCCCGAGCAAGGCTGCCAGCAGGATGCCGCCTCCTATATGTCCCGAAGACCCCGTCCCCGGGATCGTGAAATTGATCATCTGCGCCGCGAATACCATCGCGCCGGAAACGGCCATAAGCGGGACTTTGCTCTCGCCGAAGTCGTCTTTCTTGATTTTCGCCGTCGCCACCGCGATCGCAGCTACGCTGGCGGCGTACATTCCCACCCCGACCTGGGGGGACAACAAGGCATCTGCCATATGCATAAATGCACCTCCGTATAGAATCCATTCTATCATTCCCTTGCGATTCGAATCGAGATTCCAATCTGTGTTTGCAGCGATCCGCAGGATCACTCTAGCGACATCATAACGAATGAGTGCTCATCACGCAATCCACATCCATCATACATTATGTACTATAATACAATAATCCTCATAACAAAAATCCTTGAAATATAATAATAACACGCAAAGAGCGTGTATAAATGCTAATACAAATTGTATATCAGTCTGGTGCGCGAATCGTTTTGCAGTGCCCCCGCGCAACCCGTTTCAAGAGAACCGGTTCGCCCGGGGTTGGGCGTGATATACTTTTCATTATGTTTGGGTATATCGCGCCGCTGAAGAGCGAACTGAAAGTGCGGGAGTTTGAGGTGTACAGCGCCTACTATTGTGCGGTTTGCCGAGCGGTTGGGCGACGGTACGGGGAATTGCCTCGTCTGATGCTCAGTTATGATGCGGCGTTTGTCGCATTGTTGGGTGCCGCGCTCGGCGTGGACGGGCAGGAACCTGCGTTTCGAACCTTTCGTTGTTTCAACAATCCACAGCGCAAACGCAACGAGGCAGTACCGTCTCCGTCGATTGATTATGCGGCGGATGTACTCGTATTGCTCGGACATCTGGGCTTGAAAGATCGAAAGGAAGACGGAGATGCGGAGGGATTTCTGAAGAAGTGCGCGGTGGGTTGCGGCGAAGCTTTCATACGCGGCGCGGGCCGGCGAGCTGCCGCGCGTATTCCCGATCAAGCCTTGGAGGTATGCAGTTGTCTGGCCGCGCAGGCGGAACTCGAGGCAGCCAAAGCGCCGGAAATCGACCGCGCGGCAGACCCGACAGGTCGTTTCATGGCGTCGCTGTTAGATTACCCTTCCGTTCCAGGACTCGTTCACACGTCTGATGCGGGAATGTTCGCATGTTTGGAAACGCCGGAAGCCACCAAAACGTCTGAAATTTTCAATACAGAAGCCGCCAGTATTCAAAAAACGTCTGAAGCGCTGCGGAAGCTTGGCTATCACCTCGGACGGTTTATCTATATCATCGATGCGGTCTGTGACCTGGAACAAGATCGGAAAATGAGGGCATACAATCCGCTTCTTCTGCAGGAGATCCCAACAGAATCATTGGAAGCAAGCCTTTTTCTTGATCTTGCGCAAATGGGAGAGAGCGTTGCAAAACTACCATTGATTTACCATAAAAATATTATAGAAAATGTGGTATATCTTGGACTGAACGCTGTCAAGGATGAGGCGCTCGGGCGAAATCCCGGTGCTTCACGAGGAAAGCGCCGCTATCTTCGCCCGTAGACGTTTCTATGAATCGGCGAAACAATCATGAATCATCCGGTTTGTGAGAAGCTTAGGTCAATTCCGCTAATTTGGCATAGATCTCGTCGTAATTCGGCGGAGTTGAAACTTCCGGAACGAACTCAGCTGTAAATCCTATCGTAACATTGTTTTCTTAAAATATCACTTTCTGATTTCAGAAAAAGCAATTTTGTATAGTGTTCCGCAATCCTGTCCATTTCTATTTCACGTCCATTTGGTTAGATTGATAACGCTACCGGATATTCGATCCGCAATGCACAGGCTCTATATTCATGCGGCACTTCTTGTCTTTGAGAAGTTTCGGAATCGTATTGGAGGATGGGAGATTGCTTTTCGAAGAATTGTCAGTGGCGGTTCAGCGAGGCCGAAGCGATGAGGTGGTTTCTCTTATCGAAAAAGGGATCGCGGAGGGAGAGTCTGCTCAGGATATTCTAAACAACGGCCTTTTGGCCGGGATGAACATTTTGGGAGAGAAATTCAAAAACCACCAGGCTTTTGTGCCGGAGGTGCTGGTCGCGGCACGCGCGCTCAACAATGGCACGGCGTTATTGCGCGAACAGCTGATCAGCGAAGGCGTGAAGTCCAGCGGAACGGTTGTGCTTGCGACCGTCGCGGGCGATTTGCACGACATCGGAAAAAATTTAGTAAAGATGATGCTCGAAGGAGCCGGATTTGAGGTGATCGATCTGGGGGTGGATATCAATACCAACCGGATCGTCGATGCCGTAATAGAGCACAAACCCGATATTTTGGCTTTGTCCGCTTTGCTTACCACGACGATGGGCCAACTGGCGATCGTGATGGAAGCACTGGAAGAGGCCGGAATTCGGGATTCAGTCAAGGTGATGATCGGCGGCGCGCCGGTCGACGCCGACTATCGCCGGAAAATCGGCGCTGACCTGTATGCGGCGGACGCTGCGGAAGCGGCAACGGTCGCGAAAGAGGCCGTCAGGAAGGAGGGATGAACTTTTCCGAATAGGGGAAGTATCCATATTCGTCAATGTGCATTGATTTTCGGAGTCAAGGCTGGTGACCAAGACCGCGATATTGGCTTTACCGCCCATTTTCTCGGC
>BNUG01000078.1 GCA_025997195.1 Clostridia bacterium
CAGTTTTTTGTTTTCCGTCGCGCTGTATGTTTGGAAAAGTCAGAAACGAAAATATGCGCGCAGGCAGAGATTGGCACCAACCGAACCGTTGGGTGAAACCAATGAAGATGTTCAGGCGGGCGGCAATCTTCTCAGGACGCTCAAACACGCTCAGGAATGTTTCCTGAAACAAATCGTCCGCATCCTCTTTCGAATAGGTAAGATTTCGGCAAAACCGATAAACCGCGTCGCCGTATTCGTCTGCCAAATCCGCAAACGCAACCTGCTTCACATGCCGAACGGTTCCTCCCATGCATAATACTTTCTCTGTCAAAATCCTTCTCCTTTATCCATTCGGTGTCCGGCGGCCGGCCGCACATCTCAAACTGCGCCATGACGAAAAGACCCGTACAACTATAAATCGTCACGAGTCCCCGAACGGTTCATTATTCCCTCCACTCCACAGTTTCACTGTGGCACAAATACCATATCAAGATGCCTTTATCCTTCATGACAATTCCAATGGAGGAAAAAAAGAAATTGTTGCTGTGCATTCATTTCTCGCTGGCGCGTGAAATGGTCTCATCCAATTCTCCACACTTATTGCCGCATAAGAAAAACTACGTCACAAATGCTTTTTTGTCAAACAGCAAAGCGACCGAACAACCGTACAAAAGGCAACGGTTCATTTGTCCGGCTATTTTGTTTCAATTCATCACACAATGACATCCCCCCCTACCCCAATCGAATCATCTTCCGCGCATTCCTATAAGTCACCGCGAAATACCCGCCGTAAAGAACCACGAGCATCCCGCCAGATGCAAGACTGGTCGCGAAAATATTCACATTCCCAAGCCCCATCACCACGATACCAGGCACCCGAATGGTCACGAAAGAATGGGCGATGGCAAGCACGAGCGGCAGCAGAAAGTATACGCCGACTTGGATGAAAAGGCTTTTCGACAGCATGGATTCGGGCGCGCCCAATTTGGAAAGCAGCGCATAACGCGTTTGGTTGTCGCTGGCCTCCGACAACTGCATGATGGCAAGCACGCTTGCGCAGGCAAGCAGGAACACAATGCCGATGTAAACGGACATATACGCGATACCGACCGAGACGGCGGTTTCGTCGGACAGATCACGAACGCCCCATGACAGTGAACTGCCCACCGAGATGGCGGTGATGGCAAAACACAGCATCATGCAGCGGTTTCTTTTTTGTATAATAACCCTAAAGGTTCCCTCCGTGTCCGCTTAGAAACATTTGTCTTTTTGACACCCTGTTCTCACTCCGTGGAATCGACCGTCCTGCCCGTACGCCGGCTCCATCCCTGTCATTCCCGCGAAGGCGGGAATCTCAATGCATACCAGATAATTTTTTGCAAAAGCATACCGGAAACGGTATACTTTTGTCATGAGTCATAAAGACGATTTGAGCAGCGGACGGCGCAGCGAATACGTCAAATTTTTCTGGATGAAGACAATGAAAGGACTCTCACAAAGGAGCAGGCGTTTGTACAACATTAACGAAATAAAATCAATCGCATCCGATGTTGCGGCAAAATATGGCGTCAAAAAACTCGCGCTGTTTGGCTCGTATGCAAAGAATGAAGCAAGTGACAGCAGCGACTTGGATTTTGTCATGGATAAGGGTGATATTTTCGGTTGGATGTATGCCGAATTTGCCCTCGAACTGGAAAAGCGATTTGGCACTCATGTTGACGTATTGACATATGATTCCTTAAAGCGTTCACAGTTTTCGGATGCTATTTTTGACGAGGTAGTCTTGTATGAGAGATAGGGATGTTGTCATACTCAATAAGATTATTCAGTACGCCAAAGAAATCGCATTTACCATTGAAAAGTTTGCCGTGACCGAATCAGGTTTGGAATCGGATTTTGTATCCAAAAATGCGATTTCAATGTGTATCCTGCAAATCGGCGAATTGGTCGGGCATTTGTCAGATGAATTTAAGCTGGAGAATGACGCTATTCCGTGGCAAGCAATAAGAGGCATGCGAAATATCGCTGCCCACAACTATGGAGAGTTTGATATAAAAACGCTTTGGGAAATGGCGGCGTCAGAGGTTCCCGCTTTGCAAGAGTATTGTGAAAGCGCGATAAAGACGTGAGGCAAGCCGCGTTCGTTGACCATAGTAAGTAAAGTTGACGCTAACGGCGAGGAAATATATATGGTATACAGCATTCAGGACATAAAGAACAAAGTGACGCCAATCGCGGTAAGATACAATATACCCTTGATTTATCTCTTCGGGTCATATGCGTGGGGAAATGCCACAGAGAGCAGCGATATAGATATTCTGATTGACAAAACGGATTCCAAAATAAAAAATTTGTTTGATATGGGACTCATGTACAACGATTTTTCGGAGGTATTTGCAAAAACCGTGGACATCATCACGACTGACGGTCTTCAGCAAAACGAAATCGAAAGACGCGCGCCGCGTTTTCTTGACAATCTCCAAAAAGAAAGGGTTCTACTGTATGAAAAGCAGTGATATAGACAGAATCCAGCACATTCGCAGTTATTGCGAAGATATTGCGACCACAATTGCCCGTTACGGGGCAGATATTTCGGTGTTCAAAAGTGACAAGGATTATTTCAATTCTGTATCGATGTCGATTTTTCAAATAGGCGAACTCAGTTTAGGCTTATCCGATGAGTTCAAAGAAGAAACCAACGAACAAGTATTGTGGAGCGCCATGCGCGGAATGTGGAACTATTTCGCACATGGTTATGCTTCAATGGACAAAGATATTATTTGAGGAACGGCAACGGAAAATATCCCCGAACTGCAAAATCTGTGCCAAAGAGTATTGGAAGAAGTATGAATTGACAAGAGGTGTCATCGGGTGATGAATCAAAACGAGATAGCGGGACAAATGAATCATCCCCTTTTGTCTGCCTTTTGTTTGTTTAGGAGAAGTTCGGGAATGAACCCGTATACCTCTGACGCTTACGTGTTCTTATGCAATTATACACCTAATCTCCGAATAAAAAAGCGTCAGAGTTGCTGTAACTCCAACGCTCATTATGGTGACCCCGCTGGGAATCGAACCCGGGTTACCTACCGCTTTGATACCGAGCAAAATAGGATATATTCGCGAAGTAGCGCTCAATATTTTCGGCATCATCCTCAAAGGTATCATCAAAAAACAATCTTAGAAATTCATCCCTCGACCGTAGGACTTCTTTTAGGTTGTGCGCATGGCGAGTATGAACCAGCGATTCGGTCGTCGCCGCGAACAAGTCGATGGCGCGGTTGACCGCCCTATCCTCCCGGACTTGTATTCCTGCCCGGTGTGCGATGATGGCCCGACCGACTTCGGAGCCGATGTTTGCCATCATCTCGATCACGCTAAGCTGCGCCCAGCGTTCTCTGTCGATTTCATAGTCACTCAACGACTTTTTCTCCAACGATTTTCCAGATGATTTCCCGAATGGCTTCGTCTTCTACATACCTTGACCGATTGTTCTGTCGCGGCCGGATATTGGTCAGGGAATCAAATTCTAAGAAGGCACCTTCTCCGTAGTTGTCAGGCCAAAGGTTGATGCCCCACAAATCGCGCTGTTCGGAACCGGCGTCCAGCAAGAAAAGTTCTTCGTCGGAATGGAGTCCGGCGTCAAGCACCAGAATTCCTTTTTTGATGTCGACCACCCCTTTAACAAGAGGTTCCCACATCTTTTCCGCCATGACCATGAGTTCGCTCACGCTGATTTGATCTATGATCACCACGCTCATCCCTCCCGGCGCTCGCCGTTTGATAAAAAAAGCGCCAGAATTCATTGTAATTCCAACGCTCATCTACTGGTGACCCCGCCGGGAATCGAACCCGGGTTACCGCCGTGAAAGGGCGGGGATAACACCGCAAAAAACGCTATTTTTCAATACTTCTGTTTTCGGGTAGCCACTTGGGTAGCCACTTTCGCTCTCAAAATCAACCGGCTTTCAGCTTGTTGTTGATCTCCACCTGATTCTTATAAATCAGCCCTAACATCTGAAACATACGGCGAAAATTATCCTTCATTTCTTCTTCAGGCGTTAACTCGCGCAAGTCTGCTAATGTCAGTCCCATGATTTCATCATCTGTCATATAAATTTCTTCTTTATTTTCAGTCATCATCATTCTCCTTTTATTTGAGTAGTGACTCAAATTCTTTTCTCAATTTCATCGCATGAAAAATAATACTGATTCCGTTGTGATTGGCTAATATCTCTATCGGATTTCCTTTTGTATCAAATCCAATATAAAGATATTTATCAGGATAAGTGCTAATAATCATCGTAACAATCGGATACCGATAGCAATTGATAATGTCATCATACGTATATCCGTGCTTGTATGCCGACTGTTTTACTTCAAGCTCGCTCAATTTCTACTTACCCTATTCCACTTTCCGCATCGGCTTCCGCGTAAATTATACCATAGGTTCGCAATACCAAAGTAATAATATAGTATGGAGAGCGATGATCGTATTCTCCGTAGTCTTCACTCTCATCGGCAAAATTGAGGCGAATTATATTCCCTCAACAAATTGGCTGACAGGAACGCCAAGCGCATCCGAAATAGCGAACAGCACTTCAAGCGAAAAAGCCTTATCGATATTCGGGGCTTCGATTTTCGTCAGGTAGCTGATACTAATAGAAGCCCTGTCCGCAAGTTCTTCTTGGGTATAGCCTTTCTCCGTTCGGTACTTCCGAATGGTCTGTCCAATCAATTTGTATCTGTCAGAGTTGTTTGCACTCATAGTGAAATACCTCACTTTGAGTGTATAGACACACCGCTAAAATTACCTTTCACTTATAGTGAAAGTAGGCTATAATTCAAAATAAGCAATCTCGCGACATAGAGGTATTTTCAGTGGATAAAGATTCCTATTCCAGTCTACAAAAACTTGCTCACGGTACCTATTTTGATTATCAGGCGGGCGTGTATACCGTTGCCCACAATGATAAAGGCTTCAAGAAATACATGGACAAGCCCTATCGTTTCCCGTTTTACGAAAAGGGCGAAGAACTGTATATGACTCACAACGAAAAATACTTCCAACTAATCGGATTCATAGATGCCATCGTTTGGTTGAGCCGATGCGACGCATTGAACTTATACCATCTTGAACCAATTCCAATCCATGACTACGAAGACATTGACGATGAAACACTCCCATAAACAAGCCCACCGGCTACACGACGGAAAACATAAAGATTTTATATTTCACGAGCGACTGGACGAATTGTTAAAAAACGGAAAAGCCGCAGACACAAAAACCAAATTAACCCGGGCGGAATTATCACGGAGGATCGAAATCTCAAGACCAACACTCAACCAATGGCTATCAGCAGACACGCAACCAATCGCAGAAAAAGTTGTTCTTATTTGTAATATTTATGACGTTAGTGCAGATTGGCTACTCGGTCGTACAAACATCATGAAGCGTAACCCCTCTGTCGGACTTTACGACAAAAGTGGGGGGCTAACCGAAGAATCTCTTTCGAACGTCAATAATGTCTCCCGCATAGCGATAAAAAAAGACACAAGGCGTATCAAACGCAAAAAAGACCCTTCCCTGCAATCAATTAACGAAAGACTCCCCATGCCCGAGGATAAACCGACAATCCCTATACAAGTCCTTGAGAGCGTTGAAACACTTATCTTTACTATTTGCGACAATACAACGTTTTCTCAAAAAATGCCGGGCAAATCACCCGATTCAATCTGGTGGTCTCTTAACCTGCTTCTTTCAAGCAAATTATTATTAAATCTCGTAAATTCATTCAGCAAATCTCTCGTGGCGTACCGTGAATATCATTCTCTCAAGTCTGATGATCTCAATAAACAAAACGCATTATTCAAGAGTCTTGTCATGAATTCTGTTGTTATGAATGATATTGTGAAAGAAGTGGGAGATCAATTTATTTGAGAGCGACCGATAACATTTACGACAGTGTAGAAGCTTTATTGTCAAAAATAATAGAGGATATAGGACATGAGAAACTACAAACACCGCAAGCGATTTCAGTACGATGGCAAGCAGTATTCCGTCTATGCTGATACACTCCTTGAACTCGGTAAACGGCAAGCGGAGAAAATAGCCCAACTCGAAAAAGAAAAAACCGAGCAGATCATTCAGTCGCCGGATATGACCGTGCGCCAATGGGCGGCGGTCTGGCTGACAACCTATAAAAAACCTGTCTTGATCGAATCGACGTACGAAGATTACACAGAACGCCTAAATAAACATATCTTGCCCCATATTGGACACATGAAACTTCGAGATGTACGGAACTCTCACTTGCAAGATATTTTATCCACGATGGCGGGGTACAGCCGCGACAGGATTGGGAAAGTCCGCAACTGTATTACGCAACTCTTTACGCGTGCGGTTCACGACGGCAACCTGCTGAAATCTCCCGCCTATGATCTCATGATTCCGACGACCAAGCCGAACGGTTCACGCCGCAGTATAACGGCAATGGAGCGCGGGTACATACTCTCAACAGCGAATACGCACCCTGCGGGCGCGTGGGTATTGACGATGCTCTACTGCGGATTGCGTCCACAAGAAACCGCCGCCCTTCAAGGTCGCCATATCAATCAGAGCGTGACCGAAATCATCATCGAACAAGCCTTGAAAAGTGATGGCAAGATTGGCGAAGCGAAAAGCGGCGCAAGCAAACGTACCGTGCCGATACCGCCGCAACTCGCGCCCTATCTCACAAAGGTTGACCCGTTTGACTTCGTATTCAAATCCTCAACGGGAAAGCCGCTTACCAAAAAGACCATGAATGATCTCTGGCACAATTTTAAGCGACAAATGAATATCAATGCGGGCTGTCAGGTCTATCGCAATCGGCTCATGCCCCCGTACAAGATTGCGGAAGATCTGACCGCATATTATCTCCGTCACACCTTCGGCTGTGATGCAGCAATCGCCGGTGTCGATATTGATATGCTTGCCAAACTCATGGGACATAGCAATATCGCCGTCACCGCGAAATACTATCTCCACGCAAACGAGGAACGCCGCAAGCAAGCCGCCGACAAAATGGCGACCTATCACTCTCAATTCGCAAGCGGCACTTCGACTTGAAAAGGGTAGCCACTTGGGTAGCCACTTTCATAGCCAAAAGCGGCACCAAACAGCACTATACGACACCAAAAATGCTCCCGAAATTTCATAAAAAAGCCTTACAATCGTTGAAATTGCAAGGCTTTGTAACTGGTGACCCCGCCGGGAATCGAACCCGGGTTACCGCCGTGAAAGGGCGGTGTCTTGACCGCTTGACCACGGGGCCGAATATTTGATACGCCCTCCGAACCTTTAGGGTGCGGAGGGCGATGTTGCCGGCGACGTCCTACTTTCCCGGGCAGTTGCCCACCGAGTATCATCGGCGCAGGAGAGCTTAACTACTGTGTTCGGGATGGGAACAGGTGTGGCCTCTCCGCTGTTGCCACCAGCATGGCTGAAAGTCTACGCGCTTTCCGCGCATGTACTCTCAAAACCGAACAATGTAAATCGCAATCTTCTCAAAGACCCGTAAACCAAAATGTGGTCAAGTACTCGTCCGATTAGTACCAGTCAGCTAAACATATTGCTATGCGTACACCTCTGGCCTATCAACCTGATAGTCTCTCAGGGGACTTACCTTGCGGGGGAGATCTATTCTTGTGAGGGGCTTCGCACTTAGATGCTTTCAGCGCTTATCCCGTCCGTACTTAGCTACACTGCTATGCCCTTGGCAGAACAACAGTTGCACCAGCGGTACGTCCATCCCGGTCCTCTCGTACTAAGGACAGCTTCACTCAAATCTCCAACGCCCACAGCGGATAGGGACCGAAATGTCTCACGACGTTCT
>BNUG01000079.1 GCA_025997195.1 Clostridia bacterium
TTGTCAAAGTGATCAAACTCACAGACTATATCTATAAATTGTTCCATTTCAAATATCATGTGGAGATTTCGACCCAGCCTAAGGATTCCATGGGGTCGAAAGAAGACTGGAACCGAGCGACGGACGCGCTGAAATCGGCTGTCGAAAGTCTGGACATTCCTTACATCATCAACGAAGGCGACGGTGCTTTCTACGGTCCGAAGATCGATTTCCATCTCGAAGACAGCCTGAAGCGCACCTGGCAGTGCGGGACGATTCAACTGGATTTCCAGATGCCGCAGCGTTTCGAGACCTTCTACGTCGGGTCAGATAACGAGAAACATGTTCCGCAGATGATTCATCGCGCGATCTTCGGGTCGATCGAACGGTTCATTGGGATCCTGACCGAGCATTTCGCCGGAAAGTTTCCGCTGTGGCTCGCGCCGGTGCAGGTGCGTTTTCTGACAGTCGCGACAAGTTTCAATGGTTATGCCGAGGCGCTCACCGAAGAATTCCGGAAGGCTGGTCTTCGCGCAGAGAACGACCTTCGCAACGAAAAGATCGGTTACAAGATTCGCGAGGCAAGAAATGCGCGCGACAGCTATATCGTCGTGATCGGTGAAAAAGAAGCCGGCGGCGGCGCTCTGCCGGTGCGTTCCTCCAAGCAGGGCGAACTCGGAGAAATGAACAAGGATGCTCTCAAGGAGATGCTGCTAAATGAGATCCGAACAAAAGCGATATAAGATTATTTTGCGCTGGGTGCTGATCGTCCTTGCCGTGATCGGCGCGCTGGCGATCGTACTCACGCTTGTCATTGGAACTTGGATTGGGTCGGCAAGCGGAATGTTCGGGGGGCTGTCTTCCGGCGGCGGATATGCATATTCGGGTCCAAATCACGCCTATATCGCAAAAATCTCCGTGGTCGGCGAGATTTCGGGCGCGGGCAATCATTACGCTTCTTCCGACGCCGCCTATCATCACGACTGGACGATGAAGACGATCGACACCCTGATCGGGGATGACAACAACAAAGCCATCTATCTCTATCTGAATACTCCGGGCGGCACCGTATACGAAAGCGACGCTTTCTATCTGAAATTGATGGAATACAAAGCAAAGACCGGCAGGCCGGTCTTTGCTTATATGGGGCAGATGGCTGCGTCCGGCGGTTATTATATCGCATCAGCGGCGGACTATATTTATGCCAACCGCAATACCTGGACCGGTTCGATCGGGGTGACGATCGGAACCATGTTCGATGTCTCCGGTTTTCTTGAGGAGCACGGGATAAAGACCGAGACGATCACCTCGGGGAGAAATAAGGCAATGGGCGGCTACTACGACCCTATGACGACGGAACAAAAAAAGATTTTCCAAGGCTTGGTCGATGACGCGTATGGCCAGTTCGTCGGGATTGTGGCCGAGGGCCGCGGCATGGACGAAAAGAAAATCCGGGAACTTGCGGACGGCCGCATTTATACGGCGTCTCAAGCGCTGTCAAACGGATTGATTGACGAGATACTTGGCCAGACAGAAGCGGAAGACGCCATTCTCGAAAAGGTCGGCGAAGATGCGGAAATCGATCATGCTTACTATAGAGCCGCCACAACCATTTTGTCGTCGCTTGGCGTTCGGTCGGATCTGAACGGTTTGTCTGCGGCGGACGCCGCCCCGGCGGGCGATGTTTCCGCAGTGCTCGGCTTGCTGGAGCGTCAGACTGAGATCGGCGCCCCGGAACCGATGTATCTATTCGGCGGGTGACATGAACGAAACGGGAAAAACAAAAAAGGCACTCTTTCTTCTTACCATTGTTGCGGGATTCATCGGGATTTATTACGGTTTCAGCGATTCGATCCTGGCCAATTATTTCAGAGAAGCGTATGGAGTTGGCGCCGCGCAGCGCGGGTTGATCGAATTGCCCCGGGAACTTCCGGGCATTTTGTCTCTCTTTGTGATTTCGGCGCTCTCTTTTCTTCGTGATATCCGAACCGCCATCATTGCGCAGGTGTTCGGCGCGATCGGCATCATGGCGCTTGGACTATGGCATCCGACCTATGGCGTCATGCTTGTGTTTCTTTTTGTCTATTCGCTTGGCTTGCATATGTATATCCCGCTCGGAGATAGCATCCCACTGTCTTTTGCCAAGCAGAGCAATATGGGGCAGACGCTTGGCAAACTGAACAGCGTGCGCATGGCGGCGATGATGCTCGCGGGCATTGCGGTTTTCCTTGGTTTTCGTACCGGTATCTTCAGTTTCCAAACACCGATTGCTGTCTTTATCATTTGTGCGATCAGTTTTACTTCGATTGCCGTACTATTGACGATTCTATACAAGACGGTCGGCGACCCTGTCCAAAGCACGGAACGGCCTAAACGGCCCAAACTTGTATGGCGCAAGGCTTATTTGCGGTACTATGTGATTTGTGCGCTATACGGCGGCCGGAAGCAAATCATGATCGTTTTCAGCCCCTGGGTACTGATCGAGTTGCTGAATTTCCACGCGGATACGATGTCTATTCTCTATGTGATCGGTGCGTTCATTGGGATCTTCTTCATGCCGGCAGTCGGACGTATGATCGACCGTCTTGGGACGAAGAAGGTGATGATGTTCGAAGCCGGCTGCTTTATCGGCGTGTACATCGCGTACGGCTTTCTTTCTTACTGGGTAAGCAATCATGTGGTTGCGCTGACCGGCATTGCCATGCTTTTGGTGTATCTGCTGAATATTGTCGACAAGATGAGCGCGCAGTTCTATATCGTACGCTCGATCTATATGAAGTCGATTGCGCTGCGGCCTGAGGATGTGACGCCGTCGCTTTCGACGGGTATGGCGATCGATCATATTGTTGCGATCATTGGCTCCTATCTGTGCGGTCTTTTGTGGGAGCGCTTCGGCCCTCAATATGTTTTCCTCATTGCGGCTGTGCTCTCGATCGGGAATATGATCGTCGCCGCCGGAATCAAAAAGCAAAACTTTGCGGCGTAACGGTTTCTTTAAATAGATTAAAATAATTTAAAATAATTCTAATGTTTGTGTTTCAAACGGTGTTTCTGCGGGTATGAATATTTTGCAGGGCCGGAGGCAGATTTGTCAAACCGGTGTGAGAATAGAGGAGGAACACCAATGGCTTATCTCTGGGATAAAAATCTGGAAACAGGATATAAGCTGGTCGACGATCAGCATCGTGAGTTGATCAACGCTGTCAATGCACTGAATGAAGCCAATTACGCTGGTCAAGGTTCGCATGAACTCCTGGAGATTGTGCTATTTCTAATCCGCTATGCCAACCGTCACTTCCGCGAGGAAGAGGCGCTCCAGCGTCGGTTCCATTATCCGGAATATTCCCGGCACAAAACTTATCATGATGATTTCAAAGCACAGGTCAATGGGCTCTCGAAAAAAATGATGGGGGAAGGCGCAACGCCGGAACTTGTAAATGAGGTGGCGGTGTTTATCGGAGAGTGGCTGATCAACCATATCAAAGGGGACGATTTTGCCATGGCCGCGTTCATACAGGGCGGACAATATACAGACTCATAAAGAGGCGCCCGCTTTTCATTGTGGATGCTTCGTTGTAAGATATACAAATTACAAAAGGGTACTTCTAAAAATGATGGCTTCACAGCAAAGATGTATGGTTCGCGTTTTTAGAGATACCCAAAAGACAACATTTTCAGTTTGATACGGTTGGGAAGGAGTTTTTATGAAAACTGCGGTTGTGATTTCCTATGAGATAGATGATGCGGCCGTGGCGGCGAAGGAGCTTGCCGCCGCCATAAAAGTGAAGCTGAAATTCGAAAAAAACGCCATCGGGATCTTACTCTGCGATGCCGATCTGGACGGTGCGGCTGTCACGCGGGCGCTGAAAGAAAGCTTGGGCATCGAAATAGCCGGAATGACCACACTGGCTGAATTGGATGCGGACGGCCATCATGAGGCGGCGGCGATCCTGACCGTGCTGACGGCGGACGACTGTCTGTTTACGGCAGCCGCTTCCGAGTCATTGCTTGAAGGTGACGTGGCGAATGAAATCTCCGCCGCTTACAAACAGACGATCCCGGATACAGCGGACTATGGCGATAAACCGGGCATGGCGTTTGTTTTTTGTCCTTGCAATATGCCGTTTACCGGTGACATTTATGGAAAGACGCTGAACGGTGAAATCCCCGGCGTCCCTATTATCGGCGGTGCGGCGTCGGATGATTATCAATATGACCAGGGAAGGACATTTCTTTCGGGGATCATTTATGAGGCGTCTTTCGTGATAGTCAGCATTTGGGGCAATGTCAGACCAGCCTTCGCGATCCGTCATGTCACTTCGCCGTTTGCCGAGCGCGTTCGCCGAATTACCGACGCCGAAGGCAGTCTTGTTCGGAGGGTGGGTGACGAAACTTTTGTCGATTACCTGAAGGGCTTTGGGTTTGAAACCGACGTACAAGACGTTTTGCTCGCGTTCAACGCAAACCCCATGATGATGACATGCGATGGTGAAGAACAGGATGAAACGCCGATCATGCGCCATATCGTCGATCTGGATCACGAGACAGGTGCCGGCTATTTCGCCGGTGATGTGCCTTTAGGGACGCTCGGGAATATATGCATGCTAAGGAAAGAGGATCTCAGAAACTCTTGCAGGGAATCAATGAATATCCTGTTAGACGAAAGAAAAAAGCAGGACGGGTATGACTATTCCCTGGTATTTTGTTGCTCCTGTTGCGGGCGGGCGCTCGTTCTTGGGGAGGATGCCGCTGCGGAGGGAGATATCCTGTCTGAGATGCTTCCTGCCGGGATGTCGCTTGTGGGCACCTATTGCTACGGTGAGATTGCACCTACGCAATATAAAGATGGAATTGCTTCCAATCGATATCACAATTGTTCGATCGCACTGTGTATGATTTGAGGCAGAAATCCTTTTTCTTTATATATATTATTTTCCGGCTATCCTGTATAATAAAGTGGCTTAGGGAAATAAATGAAAAAACTGTTTGATGACTATTTGTTTACGGAGAGTCTGCCGCTCGAGGCCAGACTGATCAACATGATATATTGCGCGGGTATCATCTCGGCTTTGGCCGTCGTGATCGCCCGGATATTCATGGGTAGTTCGCCTTTTCTCATCATCACGATCTTTGCCATCATCTTTGCCGTCGCCGCGATGCTATATTTCAGCAATAAATTTGACGCATACAAGGCCTCTACATGGATCATCGTCATTGTGCTTTGCGATATCCTATTCCCGCTTGCTTTTTTCGCGCTCGGTGGGGTCCGCAGCAGCATTGCCGCCTATTTTGTACTCAGCATTGTCATCATATTTTTCCTTGTCAACAACAAAGCTTTTTTGCCGATGCTCATCGTTCACATTGCGATTGCCTGCTTCTGTTACTGGCTCGGCGCGCAGTATCCTGAGTTTGTAGCGTCCTTAACAGAAAAACAAAGCTACCCGGATCAGATTCAAACCTTCATCATCGTCGGGATATGCATCGGCATGATCATCCGTTTTCAGCGATTCTTATTCATGGCGGAAAAACGCAAGCTGGATAGTACGTTGCTCAAGCTGGAGTCGGAAACGGACGCGCGCATTTTGCAGGACAATTTGCTGAAGAGCATCAATCGTATGGCGTCTATTCTTATTTCATCCGATGCGGAAGATTGGAAGAGTGCCCTGGATCAAAGCGTGGAGATTCTCTACCCCGTCATCGACGTCGATCGTTTGTATGTCTGGAAAAACGAATTCATCAATGGGGAATTGCATTACCGCGCCATCTATATCTGGACAAAGGATGACAAATTGAAGCCGGATATGCCATTGCTCTATCCTCTTAGGGAAAGAGATGGATGGCAGAGAGATATCGCAGCCGGCAAAGTCGTGAACGGACCGGTTTCCGCTTTTTCAGAAAGTGACAGGGCGATGCTTGAACCGCATAAAATGAAGTCTGTACTCATGCTTCCTATCTTTTTGGCGGGCAGGTTTTGGGGCTTTGTCAGCTTTGATGATTGTCGTGACGAGAGATATTTCAGTATCGAAGCGCAAGACATTCTACGATCCGGTGGTCACATGATGGCCAATACGATCGAGAGAAGCTATTTCCTGAAGCAGCTTGCGGAAGCGAAGGATGATGCCGTGCAAAATGCGCGCGCAAAAAGCGAATTCCTCGCAAATATGTCGCATGAGATCCGCACCCCGCTCAATGCGGTGATCGGCATGACAACGATCGGAAGAGCGGCCGCCGAAGTGAAAAAGAAGAATTACAGTTTTGACAAAATCGAGGAGGCTTCCACGCATTTGCTTGGCATCATCAATGATATATTGGATATGTCCAAAATAGACGCAGGCAAACTGGATTTGGTGATGGAAGAGCTAAACCTGAGAAAATTACTGACAAAAGTCGTGACAGTGATTAATTTCCGCATAAAAGAAAAACAGCAGCATTTTTCTTTGGATGTGGATCCCGCACTTCCCCATATTATTAAGAGTGACGACCAGCGTCTATCGCAGGTTCTCCTCAATCTGCTCGGCAATGCGATCAAATTTACGCCGGAGGACGGTGAGATTAAATTGACGGTCAAACAGATCCGGGCGGATTCGGAAAGATGCCTCATCGATTTTGAGGTGAGCGATACGGGCATCGGGATTAGCGAAGAACAGCAGCAAAAACTTTTCTTGCCCTTCGTACAGGCAGAAAGTACCACGTCGCGCAAGTTTGGCGGCACGGGACTCGGGCTTGCGATCTCCAAACAGATCACGGAGATGATGGGCGGGGGCATCGGCGTTACGTCTGTGCCCGGCAAAGGGTCGGCATTTCATTTCACGATCGACGTTGCGATCGGAAACGAGCAGTCATTCTTGGAAAAGAATTCACAAAAGACGGACGCGCTCACCGTGGTGCACGACTATTCCGCGTACCGGATTTTGATTGCGGAAGACGTTGATATCAATCGGGAGATCATCACGGGCTTGTTGGAGGATACGGGACTCGGCATCGATTTTGCGGAAAACGGCCGGGTTGCTGTCGAAAAATTCTGCGCCGACCCGGACGGGTATCATTTGATTTTCATGGACGTCCAGATGCCACTGATGGACGGATACGCGGCAACAGAAAAGATTCGGGCGTTTGCGCACGAAAAGGCGGTTCGTATTCCGATCATCGCCATGACCGCCAATGTATTCAAAGAGGATATCGATCGCTGCAAGGCAGTCGGCATGAATGATCACCTCGGCAAACCGATCGAACTCGCCCGCGTATTCGAAGTACTGGAACAGTATCTGGTCGAATAAAAGGGAATTGTGGTGCGGCCTAGAGGACTTGAACCTCCATGCCCGAAGGCACACGGACCTGAACCGTGCGCGTCTGCCAGTTCCGCCAAGGCCGCACGCTTGCTCTTTTACCGTTGCTTTCACCAAATCGAAGATTTGGGAAAGCTTTGCATAAGGTCTTCTTGCAAATCCTCAAAGAAGATTTGTACCCGAAAGGGCACAGGCAAAGCACCATTATAAAGAGCCGAAGAATATTATATGAAACTGTGGCAAGAATTACAAGCAGAATCTTCATAACGTGTGGTAAAATAATTGCGGTCGTTTACCGGCGCTGTCATTCCGCAACGAATCCCAAGAATCCGGTGTGCGGTAATGAGTCATAATAATAGATTCTGCGCCTGCGGCGCAGAATGACAGCAGACAGTAGGAGGTGTTTCTTTTGAAAGGGAT
>BNUG01000080.1 GCA_025997195.1 Clostridia bacterium
CAAAATCCGGCTCACCGTCATCGAACTTATCGAGCGGCCCGAGATTACGAATGATTTTCTTTCGATTTTTGTATACACCATTGTCATTAATGCTATAGCTTTCTGCTACACGCAAATAGGGTTTCCCGTTATTTTGAAAACAATCAATAAACATGATTCATACCTCCCGCACAAAACATATAACCAATAGGTCTATATTAATATATCATATTGAAAGCGCTGTGTCAAGCGAAAAGTGCTGGAATCTACACGATCCCAGCACTTTTTTTCGACTTTTTCTATTTGGGTTTTCAAAATAGGATGGTATTTTTCGATGGGATGTTCTGTGATACAATGACCCATATGGTTCACACATCGGAAATCAGAATATTTAGCAAAATCTGCGGCCTGCTGTTTCCCGGTACGCGTCGTATCGCGTTGTTGTTTTGCATTCTTTTCCTTTCCGTCTCTCTGCTTTCTACCGCCTTTATCCTGACGCGCTCTGCGCACGAGCACGACAGGGTTGGTCAGGGCGGGTCGTGCGCGACCTGCGCGCATATCACGGCTGCGGAGAAGTTGCTGAATACGCTCGGCATTGCCTTGACAGGAATCGCGCTTTCTTCTGCAATCCGTCATCTGGTTATTTCTGCACGGAAACCGATCGTTTCCGATGTTGATTTCTTTACGCCAATTTCCTTAAAAGTAAGACTGAATAACTAAAGAAGCTTCACACGGGATATTCCGCATAGATTCCCGCCTGCGCGGGAATGACAGTGTAGTTCGAAGGAATGACCGTGTTTTGCAATACTCTTTGCCTATTACCCGTAAATCGATAGCGGAGGTTTTGATATGAAACGATTGTTTTCTATTGTTCTTATTATTTTTATGGCGCTCGTGCCAGCGGCGCTGATGGCCGGCTGCGCCCATGAGGGTCATCCTATGTCCGGCGGTAACTTAGCCGGTGATTCCGGAGAAAATACCGACGGCAAAATCAGCATAGTTGCCACCATTTTTCCGCCCTATGATTTCGCGCGTGAGATCGCGGGCGACAAAGCGAAGGTAAGCATGCTCCTTCCGCCGGCTTCGGAAAGCCATTCTTACGAGCCGACGCCGCAGGACATCATTCAAATTCAAAACTGCGATGTGTTCATTTATGTCGGCGGCGAATCCGACGAATGGATCAATGAAATATTGGCGTCAATGGATGCCGGGAAAAAGAAAATCATTACGCTCATGGATTGTGTGGAAGTGAAGGAAGAAGAAGTCGTCGAAGGCATGCAGGACGAGGATGAGGAAGAGGAAGAGGAAGCAGCGGATGTATCTAACGCTGAGGAACCCGAGACGCCGGAATACGATGAGCATGTCTGGACTTCACCGCGCAACGCGGAACTGATGGTGCAAAAAATATCAGAGGCACTCTGTGAGGCCGACGCAGCAAATGCAAATACTTATGAAAAAAATACCGAGATCTACCTCGGTAAATTGGAAGACTTAGACGCGAAGTTTCAGGCGGTCGCGGATAACGCATTCAGAAAGACCGTCGTTTTCGGCGACCGCTTCCCTTTCCGCTATTTTGCGGACGCCTACGGTCTTTCCTACTTCGCCGCTTTCCCCGGCTGCTCTACGGAAACGGAACCGAGTGCGGCTACGGTCAAATTCCTGATCGACAAAATCAACACAGAAAAAATCCCAGTGATTTTTCACATTGAACTTTCTAGCGAGAAGATGGCCGGTACCATCAGCGAGGCGACCGGAGCGGAGGTTCGGCTGCTTCATGCCTGCCACAATATTTCGAAAGCGGATTTCGAAAGCGGCGTGAGTTATCTGGATTTGATGACGCGAAATGTAGATGCGTTAAAGGAGGCGCTGAACTGATATGGCACTGATTACCTGCAGGGACGCCTCTTTCTCCTATGAAGGCAGGGTCGCCGTAAGCGGTCTCAATTTCGAGGTCCGAAGCGGCGACTACCTATGCCTTGTCGGCGAAAACGGCTCCGGCAAAAGCACGCTGATCAAGGGGCTATTGTGTCTAAAAACCCCGTCGGCCGGAAGCGTCTTCTTCGGTGACGGACTTCGGGCAAATGAAGTCGGCTACCTGCCGCAGCAGACCGCCGCGCAAAAGGACTTCCCCGCCAGCGCCTACGAAGTCGTCTTATCCGGACGCCTGAGCCGGCGCGGCATTCGGCCATTCTACGCAAAGGCCGACAAATTAGCGGCGACCAAAAACATCGAACGGCTCGGCATCGAGAACCTGAAAAACCGCTGCTACCGGGAATTGTCCGGCGGCCAGCAGCAGCGCGTATTGCTCGCGCGGGCGCTCTGTGCCACGAAAAAACTGCTGCTGCTCGACGAGCCGGTAGCCGGCCTCGACCCGCTGGTCACACAGGAACTGTACCGGGAAATCGAAAAGATCAACCGCGAAACGGGCATCACTGTCATCATGGTTTCGCACGATATTTCCGGAGCAGTCAGGTATGCCGGCCATATCCTGCACCTGAACGGCACGCAGGTATTTTTCGGAACGACGGCGGAATATACGGCGTCAGAGATCGGCGCCGGATTTATGGAAGGGAAGAGAAGGGGAATCACACAATGATGGAAACACTGACTGAAATGTTCGCCTATACCTTCCTCGTCCGCGCTGTCATCGTTGGCTTGTTGGTTTCCCTGTGCGCGTCCCTCCTGGGCGTAAGCCTTGTACTCAAGCGCTATTCCATGATCGGCGACGGCCTTTCCAACGTCGGCTTTGGGACGCTGGCGATCGCGACGGCGATGAATGCCGCGCCGCTGACTGTGTCCATTCCCGTCGTTGTGCTCGCTGCCTTTCTGCTGCTGCGCATCAGCGAGAACAGCAAGATCAAAGGCGACGCGGCGATCGCGCTGATTTCCTCCAGTGCGCTGGCGATCGGCGTGGTCGTTATTTCCCTGACGACCGGCATGAATACGGACGTCTGTGGCTATCTGTTCGGCAGCATCCTCGCCATGAGCAAGGGCGATGTCGTGCTCAGCGTGGTGCTGGCCATCGTGGTGCTGACCCTGTTCGTACTCTGCTACAACAAGATCTTCGCGGTCACCTTCGATGAAAATTTCGCCCGGGCCACCGGCACCCGGACGGGCTTATACAATATGCTGATCGCCTTCCTGACGGCGATCACGATCGTACTCGGCATGCGCATGATGGGTGCGCTGCTTATCTCCAGTCTGATCATCTTCCCCGCGCTCACCTCCATGCGCGTCTGCAAAAAATTCAAGACCGTGACGGTCTGCGCGGCCTTCGTGTCGGTGATCTGCTTTTTCATCGGCGTGGTTGTCTCGTATCTCTATGCCACGCCAACCGGCGCCAGCGTCGTCCTCGTGAACCTCGCGGTGTTTCTGCTTTTCTGGGCAGTGAGATCCGGCGGCACTATTATGAAAGGAAAGAAGATTTTATGAAAAAGAAGGATTTGGAAATGAGAAAGTTAAGCCTGTTGCTGTTTGTCGTTTTTCTAATCGTCCTGACGGGCTGCGCGGCGAAAGATCCGGATGCTCAGGCAGTTAAGGATGGTAAAGTCGTTCCCGAAGTGAACATTCAACGCAATGCGACAGACGAGCCGATCGGCGAAGAGCCTGATCCCGCCGCAGACAGTGCCCGGTCAGACGACGCGCTCGCTGTCATAGATGCGATGGGAATCACTGCGATCCCTGCTCCAAAAGCGGAGGCGCAGGCGGACGATGTGATCGAAATCACGGAAAAAATGTTCATCGCGCAGTGCAATGATATTTATCTGAACCCTGATGACTACACCGGCAAAACCATCCGCATCGAAGGCATGTACAATGAAGTTGCGGATACGGACGGGATCACTTATCTGTCAGTGATTCGAAACGGCCCCGGGTGCTGCGGCAACGACGGCGTCGCCGGATTTGAATTTACGGATGCGGACGCGCTTGACTGTCAGATCGGCGACTGGATTTCGGTGGAAGGGATCGTCACACCGCTTGTCCTATTCGAAGGCGTTGAAACGGTCGTTATCGGCGAAGCAAAGGTGACCGTCAAAACGGAGCGCGGCGCGGAATATGTGACACAGTAACGGAATCTCTTCATGGCGAGTAGGTCCCATTGTGTGATAATTCCTCTTCCAAGTCATGAAATTGTGTGATTTTTTGCTCAAAATATCTTGCATTTATGTGATATAGTGAATATATTCAAAGGATGGAGGATAGGTTATGAAACGCACGATTTTACGTGAACTCGAGAGTTGGAAGGATTCACCAAACCGAAAGCCACTCATTTTAAAGGGCGCAAGACAAGTTGGAAAGACTTGGGTGGTGAAAGAATTCGGGCGGCAATTTTATGATGATGTTGCCTACTTCAGTTTCGATGAACAACAGGAACTCGGACAGTTCTTCGTAACAACAAAAAACGTAAATCGAATTCTTGAAAATCTGACCGTAGTCAACGAACATCCGATTCATCCCGGGAAGACGCTGATTGTTTTTGATGAGATACAGGAATGCAATCCGGCGCTGGGAGCCCTAAAATACTTTTGCGAGAATGCGCCGGACTATCACGTCGCCTGTGCAGGCTCATTGCTCGGCGTGACAATAGAGGGTTCTTTTCCGGTAGGCAAGGTGGATTTTTTGGATATGTGGCCAATGACGTTCCTTGAATTTCTGGAGGCAAACGGCGATGAAAACCTCTCGACCTATATTCGGGAACTGAACAAAATTGAAAATATTCCAGATGCGTTCCTCAATCCCCTGCACGAAAAACTAAAGATATATTTCCTTACCGGCGGAATGCCTGAGGCGGTGCTTGCCTGGACGCAGGATCGGAACATCACGCGCACAGAGACCGTTCAGACGGCAATTTTGGAAGCATACCGCAGAGATTTTTCCAAACACGCAGAAAAAAAAGATCGCTTAAAGATTCTTCATATTTGGGATTCGATCCCTTCGCAATTGTCGCGCGAAAACAAAAAATTTTTGTACGGCGCCGCGAAAAGCGGAGCGCGGGCTCGTGAGTATGAAGATGCCATTGAATGGTTGGTGTCTGCCGGACTCGTATACAAAATCTATCGAATCGAAAAGCCGGGTTTACCGCTTTCCGCTTATGATGACTTGTCTGCATTCAAACTCTATTTGTCGGATGTAGGATTGCTGCGAAAATTATCAGGGCTGGCACCGTCCGCCTTTGCGGAAGGCGATCGCCTCTTTGAAGAATTTCGCGGAGCATTTGCCGAAAACTACGTACTTCAATCCCTAAAGACAATGTTCTCCCTGTCGCCGCGCTATTGGTCGCAGTCACATCCGCTAAGAGAAGTGGATTTCATCCTTCAATATGACAATCATGTCCTTCCCGTCGAGGTAAAATCCGGAACGCAAACAGCCAGTGAAAGTCTGCGAACCTATCGGGATAGATTTTCAAAAGACACCCCGCTGCGTGTAAGGTTTTCCAAAAAAAATCTCACACTGGACGGAGACATCCTCAACATCCCGCTTCCGCTTGCCGGCATCGCAGATCGGCTCATTGGCCTGACGGAATTGGTATAAATCCGGAATTGGATAAGAAATTACCAAGACATTCTTTTGCAAGAAGGCGTAGGATAGGAGCGGTAGGAGAAATGAGGTTCGCTTTTGATTTCGTTTCTCAGAAAAACTGAATAGCAAAAGTGTTTTGGGTATAAGGGAACCGGGTTAAAATCCCGGACTGCAAACCACAACCGTAATTGCTGACAAAGGCGCAGGAGCGAAAAGCTCAGTCATTGCCCGTTCTGTAGCGGAACAGGTGAGAAGGCGCGCCGGAGGCTGACGCAAAAGTCGGGAGACCTGCCTGAAAATACATTGTAAACAAACGTTCTTGGGTTGACGGAGAACAGTTGCTTTATTATTTTTGCACAGTCTGTTTTGTGGATTTGACAGTGCATCAAATTGGCGGTTGTGCTGCTTGGCGGCTCCTGAACGGGGGTCGCTGTTCTTTTTGGGGTTCACATATACAAACGTCGTAGCTGTAAGAACCGAGGTAAAGGAGAATGAAATGAAGACGATGTTATTTAAGGCGGGCAGTAGTCATAGGATCCTTGCGATCATGCTCACTCTAATACTGCTGACAGGTCTGCTTCCGCAGACTGTGTTTGCGGGTGAAAGCGCGGACGCGCCGCAGACGGCGGCAGATTCGTCATTCGCCGGCTTGACCGGCGAATCCACGATACCGGAAACCGCAGACGACTTCTCTGCTTCGCAGGTCGCGGAAGAACTCCCCATCGACGCGCTCGAAGTTGGCGACCCCATTACAGTCTATATAGACTTCGAGGGTTACAACCTCGGGCATGGGTTCTATATCGATCCGACCAAGCTGACGTTACCCGCGGGGGCTACATCCGCCGACGCTACATTTGCGCTTTTGGAACAGACAAATCACGAGTACCGACATGACGGGGGTGACGATACTTTCTACCTTAGGCAGGTCAAAGGCTTTGGTGTAGGTTCGCAGGTCAATCCGCCGGACTACGTTACCGGGGCGCTTGACGGAGAAACGCTTTATTCGCGTTCCGATGCCGACTGGCTCGGCGAGATGGACTATTATGTTTCATCAGGTTGGATGATCACGGTCAACCACGAAATGATCGGAACAGGAGCGGGTGCGCGAGTCCTCATGGACGGCGATGTGATTCGCTGGCAGTTTTCGGTTCTCGGTCTCGGTGCGGATTTGGGCGTAGCGCCGTCATTTTCGGAAGCCGCGGAACCACTTTACACCCATGCTGACAAGACCGCTTTATACCGCGCGCTCTTCACCGAAGGCGCGGGTCAGGAAGCAATCGATGCCGCCCTTGCTGTTATCATCAACCCGACCGCCACGAACGAAGAAGTCGCGGCGGCGCTTGAAGAAATACTTGATCCCGAAACGACCCCTGAACCGGAAATAGTTCCAGAGTGGTTAAAGACGGAACTGTCCGGGGTGCAGACATGGCTTTTGGACAGTACGCCCGCGCCGTCCTTTGGTATATCCAAAGGTGAATGGCTGATGCTCGGCCTTGCGCGAGGCGGTTATGAAAAAGATAATCATTCCTTCCCCTGAATGTCATCTGTTTCGATCCGGGCTCAAGCGCACGTCCGAATACAAGCAGTTTCGCGAGCCCGTTAAGGTCATATCCGATCTCCGACCGGGACTTCGCCAGGTTGAGTACATCGTAAATCCCGAGAGCGTCATAAAGACTGTCAA
>BNUG01000081.1 GCA_025997195.1 Clostridia bacterium
GGTGGCACCGCGGCGGCGGTCATGGCTGCCGTTGGCGCGGGAATCGCGTTGCAGGTGATCATCTTCTTTGTCGTCAGCATCATCCTGTTGATTTTCACACGACCGATCTTGGTGAAGAAGCTGAAACTCGGAGAAGAAAAAAATTATACGGAGCAACTGGAGGGGAAAACGGGCCTTGTGATCGAGGACATCAAACCTTTTGGGTCGGGACAGGTGAAGGTGCGCGGCATCGTTTGGACGGCGGTCGGAGAAACAGACAATTTCTCGTCAGCACAGGGTAGCACGGTGGAGATCGTGAGGGTCGAAGGCGTGAAGTTGATTGTCAAATCACAAGAGCCTGCAGTCCAGTAAAGCAGGAACCAAAAAAATTATTATAGTAATTCACGGAAAGGGAGCACAAACATGAGCGGACTTATTGACGGATCTACTGTGGCAACGATCATCGTAATCATCATCGTAATCATCATTTTGCTGAACAATATTCGGGTCGTGCCACAGGCGAAGGCCTACGTCATCGAACGGCTCGGCGCGTATGCGGGGACGTGGCAGGTGGGGCTGCATTTCAAAATTCCGATCATCGATCGTATCGCGAACAAGGTCTCGCTGAAGGAGAATGTGCTCGACTTTCCGCCGCAGCCTGTGATCACGAAGGACAACGTCACGATCGAGATTGACACGGTCATCTATTATCAGGTCACAGATCCGAAACTTTATACCTACGGCGTGGAATATCCGATGGCGGCCATCGAAAATCTGACCGCTACCACTTTGCGTAATATCATCGGCGATCTCGAACTCGATGAATCGCTGACGAGCCGCGAGCACATCAACGCGCGGATGCGCGAGGTGCTCGACGAGGCGACGGATGCGTGGGGCGTCAAGATCAATCGCGTGGAAGTGAAGAACATCACGCCGCCGAGAGACATCATGGTCGCGATGGAAAAACAGATGCGCGCGGAGCGGGAACGCCGGGAATCCATCCTCAGGGCCGAGGGCGAAAAAGGCGCGACCATCCTCGTCGCGGAGGGCAACAAGGAAGCGCAGATCCTCGCGGCGGAAGCGTCCAAACAGGCGCAAATCCTTGCGGCAGAGGCGACCAAGGAAAAGCAGGTGCTTGAGGCGGACGGACAGGCACAGGCGATTCTGCTCGTGCAGCGGGCAACGGCGGACGGCATAAAAATGCTCGTGGAGTCTCAGCCGAACGAACCGGTGCTCGCACTGAAGAGCCTCGAAGCCTTCGCGAAAGCTGCCAACGGCAAGGCGACGAAGATCATCATTCCGTCGAACATCCAGGGGCTGGCCGGACTCGCGACCTCAATCACGGAACTTGTGAAAAACGACGTCGGCGGGGCGGAGAAGACGGAGAAGTAATTGGAATAACCGCAGACTTTTGAATTTTAATAAAGAGGATGATTCGCTTTAAAAAGCGTATAAACGCTGAAAGTCACCAAAAAAGAGGTGAAAATGTGTGAATATCGATGTTTATACGCGCTGGAGCCTCTGTAATGAAATGCTTGGTTTGAATAACAGCAGAAATTTTGGCGGCAATTTGGGTGTTATGGTAAAAGATAGGCTTGACATGCATAAATATTCATTTATAATGCATAAATATACAGTGTGCAGGGAAGGTTCCCGTGCGCTTGAGGAAGACAACATGATGTCCGACGGAAAGCAGCAGCGAAAAGCAGAAGAAAGAGTATAGCGAGTAGAGAGCAGATGACGTACAGAGTATTTATTGACGGACAGGCGGGGACGACGGGGCTTCGCATTGCAGAGCGTCTTGGTACGCGTGATGATATTGAACTGATTGAGATTGATGATGTGCGCCGCAAAGAGATCGGCAGCCGGCTCGTGTGTATCGCGGAATCGGATGTCACAATCCTCTGTCTGCCGGATGAGGGTGCGAAGGAGATCGCGATTGCCGTGCGCCTGGCGGCGGAGAAAGCCGGCTCTGGGTCTGAAATTGCCAGAGCCAGGCTCATCGACGCTTCGACGGCACACCGCGTGAAGAAAGACTGGGTCTACGGTATGCCCGAACTGATGCGGGATGCGGGCAGCGCGATTCAGAACGCAAAATATGTGGCCAATCCGGGCTGCCATGCGACGGGATTTATCTTGTCGGTTCGGCCGCTTGCGGAGGCGGGCATCGTCAAGCCGGATGCGCAGCTCAGCGCCTATTCCCTGACGGGTTTCAGCGGCGGCGGCAAGTCGATGATCGCGGCGTACGAGGCGGCGTTGAATGTAGCAAAGGCTGCTAACACCTCTGCGCTTTCGCTCCCTGATCCGCTTGCGGCGCCGCGTCTTTATGGACTGACACAAGCCCATAAACATTTGCCGGAAATGCAGCAGTATGCAGGCGTCAGAAATGAGCCGTTTTTCAGTCCGATCGTATCCGGGTATTACGCGGGGATGCTGGTCGGCGTGAGCCTGCCGAAAGAGGCGCTGGCAAAATCCGTGACGCTCGCCGATGTGCGCGAAGCGCTGGCCGCGTTTTACGACGGCCGTCCGCTCATCCACGTCCGAAGACTCGGCGCGGAGGCAGAAGCAGGAAACGGAGCCGGCTTTCTCGCCGCCAATGCCTTCGCGAACCGTGACGATCTTGAAATATTCGTTACGGGAAATGATGATAAAATAGTCCTCGTGTCCCGCTACGACAACCTTGGAAAGGGCGCCTCGGGTGCGGCCATACAGAATATGAACCTCATGCTCGGTCTGCCCGAAGAGACAGGACTTGCGCTTGGCGATTGAACACGGTGGGTGATGATAGGAAATATAGAGGAAAACGAAATGACAACAAGCAAAACCACAAAACAGGGCAAAGCGAAAACCGCAAAAACGGATCAGCCGAAAGCCGTAGCAAAAGACAGCAAATTCACCTATATCAACGGCGGCGTTACCGCTCCCGCGGGCTTTCGCGCGGCCGGCATGCACGCGGGCTTTAAAAAGTCACGCAAACACGACCTCGCCCTCATCTATTCCGAAACGCGCTGCAGTGCGGCAGCCGTCTACACGACGAACAAGGTCAAAGGCGCGACCCTCAAAGTCACGATGAACCACCTCGCCGACGGCATCGCTCAGGCCATCATCATCAATTCGGGCTATGCCAACACGCTCGCGCCGAACGGCATGGAGATCGCGCTGAAAACCTGCGAACTGACCGGCGAAGCGCTTGGCATCGCTTCGGAGGATGTGGTCGTCTGCTCGACCGGCGTCATCGGCCAGACCCCGCAGATCGAGCCCTTTGAAAAGGGCGTTCCGAAATTAGCGCGATTGGTGCTCGATGACAAAGTGACTGCAGACCCCAAAGCCGAAAAGCTCGTCGGTTCAGATGCGGCGGCCAGGGCCATCATGACCACCGACACCGTGAAAAAGGAAGTCGCCGTCAGTTTCAGGCTCGGCACCAAAGAGTGCCGCATCGGCGGCATCGCCAAAGGCAGCGGCATGATCAACCCCAATATGGCGACCATGCTGGCCTTTATCACAACGGATGTCAGCATCGAGTCCGATTTGCTGCGCGAAGCCCTCAAAGAGGACATCAACCACAGTTTCAACCAGATCAGCATCGACGGCGACACCTCGACGAACGATACCGTAGCCATCCTCGCGGGCGGCTTAGCCAAAAATCGTCATATTCGCGAAAAGAACCGCGATTTCAAAGTTTTTTGCGAGGCGCTTTCCCTCGTCACGAAATATCTGGCTCGTTTGCTCGCCAAAGACGGCGAGGGCGCGACCAAGCTCATCGAGTGCCGCATCACCGGTGCCCCCACCGATCAGGTCGCCATGCGCATCGCGAAGACCGTCGTCCAGTCGGATCTCGTCAAGACCGCGATCTACGGCAGCGACGCCAACTGGGGCCGCATTCTCTGCGCCGTAGGCTACACCCCGGGCGCCTTCAACACCGACAACGTTGACGTGAGCCTCTCCTCGGCTGCCGGTTCCGTCCCCGTTTGCCGAGGCAGTTTCGCTTTAGACTTCGACGAGCCGCTCGCCAAGAAAGTACTCGGTGAGGACGAAATTACTATTACGGTAAACCTGCATGATGGCATGGCCGAAGCCGAAGCCTACGGCTGCGACCTGACCTACGAGTATGTGCGCATCAATGGGATGTACCGGACTTGATGGCAGTTTTGGATAACAACACAATGCCGACGATTGTCGTCAAATACGGCGGCGCCGCGATGCAGTCTGAGTCGCTTCGTGCCGAAGTCATGGCCGACGCTGTAGCGCTAATGCGTTCGGGTGTGCGGCTTGTCGTGGTGCACGGCGGCGGCCCGGAGCTCTCTGATTTGCAAAAACGGCTCGGGCTCGAAACGCGTTTTGTCGATGGTCTGCGCTATACCGACGAAGCAACGGTCGAAGCCGCTCTTATGGCACTGGCCGGAAAAATTAACAAAGGGTTGGTGACGCGGATTCAGGCGGCCGGCGGCAGGGCAGTGGGCATTTCAGGGCTCGACGGTGGGATCTTATTATGCAAGAAAAAAACGGAGCCGGATTTGGGCTTTGTCGGTGACGTCGTACAGGTGGATTCGGCGCTGCTTGTCGTCCTGCTTGACGCGGGATTCATCCCTGTGGTTTCGACCTTGGGGCTCGGCGAAGACGGACAGGTCTACAATGTCAACGCAGACACGGCGGCCGGCAGGATCGCCGCCGCGCTCGGGGCGGACAAATTCGTGGTGTTATCGGACATCCCCGGCGTACTCCGCGACAAAGAGGACGCCGCCAGTGTGATCCCGGTGATCGAAGCGGACGAGATCGAAGACCTCATCGCTTCCGGCGTGGTAGCCGGCGGGATGATCCCAAAAGTACGCAGCGCCGCGGAGGTCGTGGCAAGCGGCGTGGCGGAAGTCCTGATTGCCGACGGCCGCGTGCGCCATGCGTTGGCGCGTGCCGCCGCCGGCGAAACCGCGGAAAACACCGGCACCGTGATTCGCAGATGAGGGCGTTGATACATCATTGTCATTCTCGCGAAGCATCCATGTCATTCCCGCCCCTGATGGGACTTGAGGGCAGGCTCCGGCGGGAATCCAGGAAGAATGACTGTTAGGAGATTCCCGCCTACGCGGGAATGACAAAGGAAGGAACAGTATGAACAGCACGGAAATCAAACAATTGGAAGACACTTATGTAGCGAATACCTACGGGCGCTATGATGTGGCGATTGCCTGTGGCAGCGGGTGCCGCGCGCGCGATTCCGAGGGAAGGGAATATATCGACTTTACCTCCGGCGTCGGCGTGAATTCGCTGGGCTACTGCGAACCCGGCTGGGTGGCGGCCGTGCAGGCGCAGGCGGCGGCCGTGCAGCATGTGTCCAATCTCTTTTACTCCGAACCCTGCGCCAGAGCGGCCGAAAAGCTGATCAAACTGACCGGCATGAAGAATGTTTTCTTCTCCAACTCGGGAGCCGAGGCCAACGAAGGCGCGATCAAGGCCGCACGCAAGTACAGTTTTCTCAAGTACGGGCAAACGGAAAATGCGCAGGGGGAAGACGCGCCGAACCGCTACCGTATCGTGACCCTCGCGGGCTCCTTCCACGGCCGTACGATGGCGACGATCACGGCGACGGGGCAGGATTCCTTCCACAAGTATTTTACGCCGTTTTTGCAGGGCTTTGATTATGCGGAAACCAACAACATCGCTTCCCTGCGCGAGACGGTCACGGATGAGACTTGCGCGATTATGGTCGAATTCGTCCAAGGCGAGGGCGGCGTAAACGAACTCGATACCGCTTTTGTTCGCGAGATCGCGCAGGTCTGTCAGGAGCGTGATATTCTGCTGATCGCGGACGAGGTGCAGACAGGGATCGGCCGTACCGGCAAATTCATGTCGTATGAACACTTCGGCGTGCATCCTGACATCGTAACCTGCGCGAAGGCGCTGGGCGGCGGTCTGCCGATCGGTGCGGTGATTTTCGGGGAAAAAACAGACGGGGCGCTCGGCCCCGGCGACCACGGCTCGACCTACGGCGGAGGTCCGGTGGTCAGCGCCGGTGCGGACTATGTGCTTGGGAAATTCCTCGAGCGGGACGGTGCCTTCCTGCGGGAAATCGCCGAAACCGGCACGTATTTCCGTGAGCAGATTCTGGGGATTCCCGGCGTGCAGGGCGTCACGGGTCTCGGCCTGATGATCGGCGTTGATGTCGGAGACAAAGACGTGAAAGCCATCACGAAAACCTGCGCGGCAAACGGCCTGCTCATTCTGACTGCCAAGACAAGGATACGCCTTTTGCCGCCGCTCATCATCGGCAAAGAAGACATTGACGCCGGCATAGCCATCCTCGCGGAAGCGATCGCCACAGTCTGATGTGTTGTGGCAGGACAAAGGGACAGGCCTTCTGTCTTGCCCGCACAGGACAAAGGGACAGGCCTTCTGTCTTGCCCGCACAGGACAAAGGGACAGGCCTTCTGTCTTGCCCGCAAAGTGTCCTTGTCATTCCCGCGAAGGCGGGAATTTCAAAGTGTGATCATTCAGAGATTCCCGCCTGCGCGGGAATGACAATGGCGTAGCGGGAATAACACGGTAATTATTGTTTCAAAATGATTTCAAATGGGCGAATTTATTAAGAATGTTGTAAGAAAAACCTTTGCGTCGTCGTAAGATAATGTAGGTAGTATTACTTTTGACAGTGGAATTCACAAAATCGGAGATTTTCCCTAAAGAGAGGCTTCGCACTGGAATTCTGGGCACAAGGCCTTCTTGCCAATCTCTTCGAGATTTGAGAAGCGCCATTGTACAGGCAATTATTTCGGAGTGCGGAACGCACAGGTTTTGAAAGGACGATATGGATGGTGGAATCGACACCTTCGCAAAGACGGGCAGACCGGCGGAAACGCCAGAATAAGGCGATGAAGGGGAAGATCATTGTCCTGATCACCGTGCTTGCCGCGCTTGCTGTCTGCATTCTTAATAAATTCGCCCATTTGAAATCATTTTGAAACAATAATTACCGTGTTATTCCCGCTACGCCATTGTCATTCCCGCGCAGGCGGGAATCTCTGAATGATCACACTTTGAAATTCCC
>BNUG01000082.1 GCA_025997195.1 Clostridia bacterium
TCTTGTTACATTTGTATTACATTCTATGTAATACATTTTACCACAAATTAACCACGAAATCAGGCGGCTTTCGTAATGTCTTTAAATTGTCAAGAGGTTATGACTGAAAATTGATGCGTTTGTCCTGCGGGGTTACAGGAATGCCTTTTCCGAAAAAGGTAATGATGATAGAATACAGATAAGGAGGTGCTGCCGATGGTACAGGTATCCACATTGGAATTTGAGTCTGATCCGAAGAAGTATTATTCTATGGTTTCACGTCAGGACGTTGCAATCGTTTCAGACGGCAAGAAGATTGCCATACTGACGTCTCCGGCAAAGAGGCGTAGTGCGCTTGATGAACTCGTAGGGGTCATCCCCGACGAAGACTACGACATCAAAGCGATACGACGCGAAAGACATAAATAGTATGAAGGTTGTATTCGATTCAAACATAGCCATCAATGTATACGCGAATCAAGGAGATTTGGCACCGGCGAGTTTGGCTGCGCTGAAACTCGCGGAGTCGGGCGAGGTTGATGGCTATATCAATGCAAATAGTATTACCGACATTTACTATATTCTTAAGCGAAATATTGAAGACGAGAAAAAAGTCAGGGTATTGCTGAAAACATTGATTGCTTTCGTAACGGTAGTTGATGTGACATCCGCAGATGTTGACGCCGCTTTTGAATTGAAATTTGAAGATTACGAAGATGCGCTGTTAGCACAATGTTCGAAGAGAATCGGTGCGGGATATATCGTGACAAGGAATATGCCTGATTTCCGTAAATCTCCGGTTCAAGCAATCACGCCGGAGAATTTCATCAGAAAATTCATAGAAGAAAATAAAAAGTAAACGGAATCTGTTAGCTGATTTTGTATTCAAACACTCAATACTGTGCCAACGAGGCGGTGAGGGCTCCGCGCACGCTGTCTCGTAAGGACTTGGGGGTGAGGATTTCCACGTATGGCCCGTATTGCAATGCCCAGTACAGCATCGCCTGCTCATTGACGATAACGGAGACTTCTATGCGGCGGTCGCCAAGTTCTGTGACGGCGACGCCCGTTCCGAACCAGTCGATGATGCTGTCCATTTGGTTTTCCGTCGTGCGGAAAGTTACGCGCACGCTTTCGCCGGAATACATGTAGATGTGCTCGGCCATGTGCTTTGGCAGGTCGAGGCGATTCTTGCCGATTACCTTTCGTAAAGGCTTCGCAGGCTTGTCTTCCAGGATTCGAAGTTGTTTGATTCTGTCAACTCTGTAGTTTGACAAGCCTTCTTTGCCGTCTAAGTTCCCGATGAGATAGTAGTAACCGTTTGTCGCCGCCATTTGGTAGGGGTTCATCATGTATTCGATCGGATCGCCGTTTCGGTCGGTTTTGATACGCTGTTTTTTGTTTGTTCCATACTGCGTATAGTTGAAGACGACCTGCTTTCCTCTACTGATCGCCTTGTCGAGAAGAGCAGTCGAGTAGAAAATTTGAGAGTCGTGAGGAACGTTTTCCTGTACGCAATGGATGTGTTTGACATGGGATTCAAAGTATTTACTACTCTGGTCGGCAAGTTTGCGGAGCAAGTCCTGACGCTGTTTTTGCGGGATGTGTTTCGAAAAGAGCAAGCTGTCAATCAAATGCCGGAGTTCGCCTTCCTCAAAGGTATGGTCGATGTACCAGTCTTTCAGGATCGGTTCCTCCTCTCCGCTCTTTGATTTTCGTGTAGTGCTATCATCATAATTTATTTCGTATCCGGCTTCGATCAGATCCACGAGATTGCGCTTGACGGCCTTGCGGTCTAAGGTGAGATTGTGTTCGGACTTGAGCAGATCCACGATGTTTTGCTGCGACAATTTGTGGTCTTCATCGGAAAAGCGATTCAGAATATCCAGGATAAAAATAATGGAAAGTTTCTTCGAATGGACTGTGTATGCGGACATGACTAAACTCCTCCCTCATTGTTTTGAGTATACCTCATTTTCGCAAGGCGTGTGTCCTGTTTTTGCACCATCGGTAATGGTATTTGTTATATACGGATTATCATGGAGATGAAGCGTAAGGATACTGCTGAAGCGATGAGCAATATGACTGAGATGATAAAAGAACATTTGGTGTGTGACATTTTGGAAGCCGCACTGCCTTTTATGGAATCGGAAGAAATGCGGGAATGTCTGCGCAGGAACGCCGATCCCAAAAGGGTGAGAGGCTATATAGATATTATCATGGCTTCAAGAGCCTCTCTCAACCGAAAGGCCGAGGCTCTGAAAACGATTGCGGATTCGTTCAATAAGCTCAGGGAAATCATGGGAGGGGATTTGGGGAAAGAATCTCCCGGTGAAATGGCTGTAGCGTGTGAATTTGCACTTGAAGAAGCGCATAAAGAAGAGAGAGATGCGGTTTTTTTATTGACGGAACACTGGCGGCCGGATGTAAGCGACTGGTGGGATGTAATTCCTTTTTCTTCTTTTGCGGCGGCAGAACAACGGATTGCTGTGCAAAGAACAAAATTGGGTGAGACGGTTTCGAATATTGAAGAAAAAGTATGGTTTATTATAGGGAAATGGATGCCTGAACCCGATGGAAGCATGCGCCAAAAAATGACATGGATTCTAAACACAGACGGTGATATCTGGTTTGCTGAAATACAGGATAGTGATGACAAGGATTTCTTTCCCGCTGTCAATCATCCCATATCTTTTCAAGCCGGTGATATCATTACGATTGATTGCAGTCCTTTTGTCGCTCCGCTTCATGCGGTGTTGTCTGTTTCAGATCAAGATGGAAATGGAACCTGCTATGACTGGTGCGTATATAATGATGAAAAAGATGGTTCTCTCCGTATGGACGATTTACAGTTTGGTATATTCAATGGGTGGGCGCCGGTTCCTGCGTTGCTTCGCGTGTCACGGCATGAGGGGCCGTTACCTTCTAAGGAAGCAGTTTTGCAAGAAATCAGCGAAGCGCTGAAGATCGACTCGTCACTCGCTGAAAAACTCATGGATGATAAATTATGGAGTTATGGGAAAATAACATGGAAGGCAGGAAAGTATGGAGACTGAGAAAGACGGAAAAAAAGAAAAGAAAGAGATGCTGAACAATCCTTTACGGATCTGCGGTGAGTATGCTGAGGCTGTTGTGTTTGCGGACGAGATTGAACCGAGCGCATTCGGGCAAATACAGAAACTTTGTGACATGGAATCCTCGGCGGGATCCACGATCCGCATCATGCCCGACGTCCATGCCGGCGCCGGAAGTGTGATCGGATTGACCATGACCATATCGAATAAGGTGATTCCAAACCTTGTCGGAGTAGATATCGGTTGCGGGATGGAAACGGTGATACTTGCGCAGAAGCGGATCGATCTTCCGAAATTCGATAGCCTGATTCAAAATATCGTGCCGGCAGGAATGGAAGTACGGGGCAGGGCACACAAGTATGCGGAACAGGTTCCGCTTGAAGAACTCCGATGCCTGTCACATGTAAATCAGGAACGAGGTTTGCTCAGTATCGGCACGCTTGGCGGAGGGAATCATTTTATTGAGCTCGACAAGGACGAAGAAGACAACCTGTATCTTGTCGTACACTCCGGCAGCCGGAACATCGGCCTTCAGGTGGCGCAGTATTACCAGGAGGCCGGGTTCAGGGAATTAAAAGAAGCGAGCGATATAGCAGAAGAAAATCGTAGAGAGGCCGGCGGTATTCCATATGAATTGGCGTATCTGACCGGAGCCTTGTTGGATGACTATCTGCACGATATGGCGATCATGCAGCAGTACGCCGGGATCAACCGAAAGGCCATCACGGATGAAATCCTCTCCGGGATGAAACTCCGCGAAGTTGATCGTTTCACGACCATTCACAACTATATCGACACCGGCGAAATGATGATCCGCAAGGGTTCGGTGTCAGCAAAGCAGGGCGAGCGCATTCTGATCCCGCTGAATATGCGGGATGGCAGCCTGATTTGTACCGGTCTCGGTAATCAGGATTGGAACTGCAGTGCCCCGCATGGTGCCGGACGGCTGATGAGCCGTAACGATGCAAAGCGAAGTTTTACGCTGTCCGATTTCAAAAAAGAAATGGCCGGCGTCTACACATCAAGCGTGAATGCAGGCACATTAGATGAATGCCCGATGGCATACAAAGCCCCGGACGCCGTTGTGCATTGGATATCCCAAACGGCTGCGATCGACAAGATCATCAAGCCTATCTACAACTTCAAAGCCGGTGAAACTGTAGTGCGTCGGGGCAAAAGCAAACGATAAACAGGTGAAGGAATGAAATTATTAGATTTATTTGATCAGATTGATTATGACGAGACATTTCGTATTTTGTGGGATGACATACTTGTCAATAATTATCGATATTAAAGCAGAAAGAAAATTAAGATGAGTGAGGATGAGGCTCAGGTGAGAAAAGAAAAAGCAGAAAAAACAAAAGAATCAAACACAAAATACAACAAACTGATCGAAGATCTGCTGAAAGATGAGATCAAAGAGGGAAGAGTCGTTGTTGAGGGGTGAAAGTTCAATAGAATGACTGTACGGGAATTATTTGAGAAGGTTGGTTATAAAGCGGCTTGGAAATATATCAAGGTGGCATATATCGAACCGTATTGGATGCAAGATGCTGATATTTCTGATGCCGATATACAAGAAGAGCAGGCAAAATGCAAGATTGCGTTCGATGAGTTCCTGACGATTCCGGCGGATAATCGTTATGCGCCGTATACGATCATTGTGATAAAGAGTCTTGATCTGCCTGGGGATGATGACAGTTCTGATCTGGTAGATCACTTTTCAGTCTGGTGTGCCGATGAAAAAATGGGCATGCTTCAGTGGTTTGAAACCGTGTCGAGAGACAGGCTTGTAAACTGTGAGGTCTACCAACGCTCGATAGAGGAATACGGTGCCGCCTGTGTTGCAGGCGAAATGCTGTGGGAAGGGGTCATGTATGGCGCGACAAACAATGAAATTCGAAATGAATTTGGGGATTGTTTTTGGGTGAACGAAGATATGCCCTGCTTGTACGTCAACACACATGAGCAGTTCCATCGCATGATTATGTACGGAGAAGATCAATGGGCGATCGATCTTCCGGCTGATGCTGAAAAAGACAGCATGGAAAAATCGGAAACGCTATCGGCAAATCCCGTACCAGGAGCGGATTATTCGGAGTATAAAAACCGTGATGAGGTAACACATTTCACAAAGCATAGAGTGTTTGAAAAACATGATGCTCACAATTCTAATCGGGATTGGACGGAATTTCCGGAATTGGAGCGGGAACAAGAGTGGGACAGAAGCTGTGCAGAGATTGAAGATTTTGACCGAAAGGAACAGAAGAGATTGCTATCCGAAACGAAGTGGGAGGCGTTGCTGAAAGAAAAAGGGATTTGGCATCGGTGAAATCCTAAAGATCTTGGGGTTGATTCTGCCTGCGCCATGAGAAGTATGTGGTAGTCGCTTCGGAGATTCTCTTATTTTGTTTTCATTATCTTGCACTATCCTTGGAGTTGAGCAGCAAGCGCATCCTGCAAGACTTTTGAAAAATTGATCCCTTTTTCGGATGCCATCTCATCCATCCACTGTGGAATCGAGAGCGTTTTTTTGACGGCCTTGCCATTCTTTAGTTTGCGGTAAACGATCGTATCGCAATGTACGAGCGTGGAGAACTCCCCGTTTTTTAATACGAGCGTGTCCAACGGCGACGGATCGGGAACAGTCTTCCCGGAAACTTCTATATCGTATAGTCTGCTTGCAAGTATATCCTCTGCCATTTCAATACCGTCAACCAGATCATCGCCGCAGGTATAGCATGATTCGATATCGGGGAAATCAATGGAGAATCCCGTCTCTTCAGGTGTAAAAACCGCAGGGTATACGTATTTCATAATATGCTCCTTTCAATCAGTGCGGTCATTTCAAACCAGCGTCTTTGAGTATCTTGTCTAAAGTTCCTACCGGGATATCTTCTTTGTGTCTTGCGACCGGAAAGGACTTGTTTGTGATCGGGCTGTGATAATAGTCATGTCTCGTTCTGTGTTCCTCAAACTCGATCCCATTCTCTTTGAACAGCTTTAGCAATTCACTCGTTTTCACACCGATCCTCCTGTTTATGTGATAATTATATACGTATCGTTACGTAATGTCAAGTATTTATTACGTAAAGTTACGTATATATTCTCTGTGAATTCCATATACTCCATTTACTCTCCATCCTAAATAACAAACCCCTTCGTCCTGTAATAATTAATAGCTTCGTCTTCAATCATTTACGGATTGCATCTTTTACAAGAACGATACCCCATTTCAAGTGCAAGTTGCCACGATTCAATTCCAATTAAATTTTCTGCGTTTATCCTATCTACATACGAACATGATGGAACATGAAATACGTCGGACGATCTACTCGCATAATATGGCGAACTCCCAGAATCCTTTTCGACATACGGCACACCTTCATATGATGGTGTCGGCATAACCGGATCATCTTTATCGTAACCGTCATCGTATCCCTCGTTAAACGGCATTAAGATTTTCAACATTGGACAGGCATACGAGTTGTGAAATATCCGCATAATCTCTCATGTTGCCGGATAGCTTTGGATTGCGCTTTCTCCATGTCTGCGCGGTCATTCCGAATAACGCAACATTCAATACATCTGCCTCATTCGCATATATGATCGCGGTTTCTTTCGCGGTGAAGGCTGGCGGAATAAGGTTCTGCTTTATCGCATCCGTATGAACACGATAATTGATTTTCGTCAGATTGCGTTTGATGTCCTAGTCAAGTTGTTTCTGCTCCTGTGCTTTCAGACGGTCAAATTCTTTTATCAAATAGATTTTGAATTGTGGACTTATCCACATACCGAATTCAAAGGCAATGTCCTTGTAAGCGTATGTGCCG
>BNUG01000083.1 GCA_025997195.1 Clostridia bacterium
AGATGCTCTGTTTCAATGTCCAATCGCGCGGAACTGATGCTCAATCTCTGCGGATGGGGTGTCCAATCTGCGCGGCACACATGTCCAACCCAGCCGATCCGCCTGCTCAATTCAGACGGCATATCCATCCTGTTCCCATTTCTACCAACAAGACATCGGAACCGATTTGTCCTATCACTATTTGTCACGCTCCCTGAGAGGGTCAATTTGCATCACTTCTCGATAATACCAATTTCCAACGATTTGCTCATACTGCTCCGGCACATCTGGTTCATCTTTTTCATATACAACCCACCGTGCTGTATAAATGGATGCGTCTTTCGTAATAATGCGATTCCTATTAAAAATTGAAGACTCCATCCCAATAACACAATGACCGTTTACATATTCAATCTTTTTTACTACAGTACCATTCAAAATATTTTCGACCATTGATACGAGCGATTTATCTACCGTCACATTTTCGCTTGGTTGTGCTTGGAGTTCATTTGATGGGTATTGACGTGAGAAATAAATATCGCAATTGTATGTATTCAGCAAAGTTACCATGTTGTTTAGTTCGTCTACATTTCTTTTCACATAATCTATAATATTTTCTTTTTCCTGTATCATTTCCAGATTTTCTGCAACACTTATTTCTTGCCCTGCTTGATCCGGATTTACAGGAGAGTCAACGTGAGAATAGTGTTTTAATAACTCCACAATTTCGTCATATTTATTTGCTATTGCATAATCCATCGCGGTACGTTCGTACCAATCCCTGATTTTTGGATTTGCGCCTTTTATGAGCAAGTATTCAGCTACATCGACAGCATTTTTTCGTGCAGCACCTATTAATGCCGTTTCCGCCGATAGTGTTTGTTTATCGACAATCATTCCTGCATCTTCAATGAGATAGCTTACAATACCTAAATTGTTATCGCACGCAGCATCGTATAAGATTGAAGAATCCAGACTTGTGCCATTATCGATCAATAAACGAAAGATATTGTTAATCATTTCGTCGTCGACATAGTCTGGATTTTTTCCTAAATAATTATCTGGTGAAAGCAGAGCAAAGATGGGACTTTCTCCGTCACTGGACAGATTCGTATTCGCCCCGTTTTCTATCAATAGCTTCACCATATCATATTGATTCGGATTTCGGGACACACACGCCATTGTCATGGGTGCCCACCCACCACCGCTATAATTCACATCGGCACCATGCTCAAGTAGTACCTTTGCTATGTCAACGTTCCCTTTTATACAAGCCTCAGTCAACGGTGATGCTCCCGGAAATTCCGGTAGCCCATTATCTCTGTTCAATTCTCCGGGGAAAAACAAAATCGCATTGACGCGGTTTAGATCATCATTGCGAATTGCGTCATTCAATACCGCTGTATACACCGCCGGGTAAAATAATACTGCCAATCCAACCACGATTATGATGAATATACCCCGCTTGATTTTTTTCGTATTTACTTTCATTGCAACTCCCATTAACAGACAAAAGGGGACCAGACAAAAGGGCAGACAAAAGGGAGACAAAAGGGGACGGTTCATACGTCCTGTTCCCATTTTTACCAACAAGACGAATGAACCGTCCCCTTTTGTCCCTCTATTTTCATTGTGCTATCATCAATACGCTCTTTTCACTTCTTCCCGCCGGTTTCGGCTAAATGAAACTCACCTTTTGAGAAATACTCCACATAATGAACTTCTTTTAATATTGGCAAAGCGATGAATTTTTTCTCCAGCCGTTTTAGTTTTTCAACAGTTATCTCCTCTACAATATGGTTTTCATTAAAAAATTTCAATGCTTTTTCTGCTTGCCGAAATCTTCCGATACCGCATCTTTCCGCATATCCATTCTGAATCAATTTGCTCATGGCGCTGTTCAGTTCGTCAAACGAAAAAGCCCGGTTTAATGTCTCCCAATTTTCCATAATTATTGTCAAATCGTCGCCTTCTTCATTTGGGGTAAGAGACATCAACAGCCAAAAATCATTAAATGCCCATTCAAAAAAACTGTCCGGTAACCGCTTGTTGCCCGGTGTTGTTATTTTCCACAATATTGTCGCGCCGCCTTTTTTTACCCACGGGACAATTCTCTCAAAGAGCAGTGTATGTACCTCACTCAACGGTTTGTCTACTCCCAATATTATTCGAGGACAAAAGGGGACGGTTCATACGTCCTGTTCCCATTTTTACCAACAAGACGCATGAACCGTCCCCTTTTGTCCCCTTTTGTCTCGCAGAACGTTTTGATCCGGATCGTCTGAATAGTTCTTTGATACCAGCGCGTTCAGTTTGTCATAGTCATAGGTGACCGTATCCCCGGACGGACTCCTCACCTGTGGTTTCTTTTTTGTTTGATAATATGAGAACTGCTGCCGGCGTGTTCGCTTAAACAGCCTTTTTGGTTTACCGGAGGCGTTCTCTCTACCTGTATTTTTGTTCGGATCCGTATGAAGTTTTCAAGGTTCGTGCCGCAGATCAATCTCCAGCCTACAACAGTGTATCATTCAAAGTAAAAGATAAGAAAAATATTCTGTTTGTTCATATTACGTCCCATATGCCTCAAAATAATACCAATATTCTGTTACTTTTTCATCCCCGTTTTGAGTTAAATCTTCTTCGGAATATTCCAAACTACGCATTAAAAGACCTTGTGGGTCAGAAACACTGTTTAAGGCTACAAGAATAGCCATATCATCTCGATGCTTAAATTTTATCGTTCCAATACTAATAATCTGATTTTTATTCAACTGGTTGTTTACTAATTCTATCAGTGTTTTGTTACTTTCCACTTCATTTTTTCGGCTTTCATCATTACGGTTTACACGTATCATAACATTACCACTATCATCAGAATAGAAAGTAATTGGGAAATCGTATTCGGAAATAAGTTTTGCAATTTGGTTTAGTTCCATTTCATTTTGCCTGACATAATCGAATATATACACTTTGGAATCCATACCCGCTATAGCACTCCCTTCATCGGTTTTATTATTCACTGTATCTATTTCATCACCATATTGACACGCAGAAACAAAGAAAAATATACCCACCACTATTGAGATGCTAATAATATTTTTTATGATTTTCATACTATTTCCTCCGACTACTTAAATTCACTCGAGCGTATATACCAATCATAAGACTGAAAATACTGTCGTTTACCAGTGCCTTGCGCTTTCAGCATCATCTGAATATCAAGGACAAAAGGGGACGGTTCATACGTCCTGTTCCCATTTTTACCAACAAGACGAATGAACCGTCCCCTTTTGTCCCTCTTTTGTCCCTCGTGAGGGGTGAAAGTAGGCTTCCCGTATAGGTATCCGCTGCCCCCTTCCGCGTTGAAACCGAGTCCGTATTAGATTTTCAGGGTACCCACCGCAGACTGTTTTGTCAGCAACCAACTCCTGCGGCAGTGTGTGGTTGTGATGTGTGTAGGTTACTATATTTTCATTGTGCTATCATCAATACGCTCTTTCCACTTCTTCCCGCCGGTTTCGGCTAAATGAAACTCACCTTTTGAGAAATACTCCACATAATGAACTTCTTTTAATATTGGCAAAGCGATGAATTTTTTCTCCAGCCGTTTTAGTTTTTCAACAGCTATCTCCTCTACAATATGGTTTTCATTAAAAAAATTCAATGCTTTTTCTGCTTGCCGAAATCTTCCGATACCGCATCTTTCCGCATATCCATTCTGAATCAATTTGCTCATGGCGCTGTTCAGTTCGTCAAACGAAAAAGCCCGGTTTAATGTCTCCCAATTTTCCATAATTATTGTCAAATCGTCGCCTTCTTCATTTGGGGTAAGAGACATCAACAGCCAAAAATCATTAAATGCCCATTCAAAAAAACTGTCCGGCAACCGCTTGTTGCCCGGTGTTGTTATTTTCCACAATATTGTCGCGCCGCCTTTTTTTACCCACGGGACAATTCTCTCAAAGAGCAGTGTATGTACCTCACTCAACGGTTTGTCTACTCCCAATATTATTCGTATTTTTTCCGGAGGCAGTTTGCCGTAATCGTCTTCAAATTCACTGCTGTCTATATACCCAAGATAATTCTGGATTTTATCAAGCAATGCGGTCTGTGTTTCAGGAGAATCGTCCAGTCCTTCCGTGGCATAAATATAGAAATCCACACTACCATCTTTTTTTACGTCCATGATATCTAAGTTGTTCGGATCGAGTATTGTTTTATTTTTGATAGCGTTTATTGTTTCCGCTGCTTCTTCAGTTCTATTTCCGGATTTCATTATCTGCTCTATCATTTTCTCTAATGCGCCGGTGACAACCATCTCGCCTTTTTCATGAAATTCTTTGTATACAGACGCCCACTCTGGAAAAGTCGGATACTCCTCCAATTCCTTCCCGAAACACCTCGGCAATGACAGCGTGACATATCCGTCCTGCTCGGAATATTCAGCGTGCTCCGGCATGCTGAGCAGAGAACACTTCTCATTTTTTATGTAGCTGTATGTGAAAAGATAGGGAAGTTTGTGATGTCGGCGTTTCGTCCGCGATATGCTTATTGATACTTCGTTTTGATAGTCACTCCTTTGATCAAATCCGATACCTGCCGCAAACGAATCCACCCATTTTTTTTCATCCATTATGTCAGCAATAATGAACTCTACCTTGGAAATCTGTTGCAGCATTTTTTTGAAACGCTCTGCATGGTCCATCAACATTTCATATGTTATGAAACTGCTTGGAAACACTACTGTTGTGTACAGTTTCTCATCATAGCTCAATGTAAAATTTAAGCTGAAGTCGCTGCTTCGGCCCGCAACACGTTTTTCATTTATTCCATCAAAATGTATGCCGCCAAACTCTGATAGTGGAATCAAATCGAAAAAAACATTCTTCGATTCGGAATATCGATATGACTTGCGGTCACCGAATAGTTGTTTTTTAGAAAACCAAGCACCAAACCGATATAGTTTATGTCCAAAAACATCAAAAATGTTTTCTGCAAACTCGCGGTACTCTTTGTATGACCGAAACATCGGTAACTCCGAAACACCTATCATATATACCGCAATCGTTCCATCATCAAACAACTTTTCGGACGTATACTTCCGGCTATTTAAATTCATTAGGACAAAAGGGGACGGTCTGTCTTATTTTCTATAGTTTTAGTCATAATGATTGAGCCTCCTTCTATCAATTCAGCTCTTATCTAACCACTCGTCACAGTGCTTTTTTAATGTAGGAAGATCTTTATTTAGAGTTTCCCATATGGTTTCCGGCTCCATTTCCGAATATGAATGTGCAAAATGATTTCTCATACTTTTCACAAGACTCCACGGAATAAATGCTCTCGTTTTATTCTTGAAATCCTCACTTAATCTCGCAGACAATTCACCTACCTGCATGATACACATACAGACTGCATTATAATAGGCACTATCATTTTGAAAACTCTCGTAACTATCTCCAAAACGCACAATGTATTTCGCTGTTTCCTCGCAATAGTTTCTTATGTGAAATATTATTTGGAAATCTCTATCGTTCATATATTTTCAATTGCTCCTTTTTTATGTTGGTTACAAAGAAAGGCTTCATTCTTGTTGTGTATGGAGATGTCAATACACCTGTCGTAATCAAATCAATATTATCTGCCCCGAACTCATCTTCCGCTTCCGCAAAAAGACCGCCCATATCTAACGCCGATTTGATATCCGAACCGTCACGGTCAATCATTATGTCTATATCGCTGTTTTTTGTTGCTTCGCCTCTGGCATATGAGCCAAAGAGATATACTGCAGCGAGATTGTGTTTTACGGCTAAAGGCGTAATTTTCTTTTTTATTTCGTCTATCGTGTAAATCATCATGTTCACCTGATTAATTATAGCACTTTCCATCGCATTTATGTCGTCGGGACAAAAGGGAACGGCAAATACCGCTGTGTTTTCCATTACAGGCACGTTTTTTATAGAGCCATCAAAGACAAAAGGGGACGGTTCATGCGTATTGCCGGAAGAAATGGGGACAGGACGCATGATCGAGTAGACTCGGGGAATTTCACCCCGAGACCCTCACGGAACCGTACGTGAACCTCTCGATTCATACGGCTCTTGTCATCCAACCATTTCCCAGTGCGCAAACAAATTCTTTTGGCG
>BNUG01000084.1 GCA_025997195.1 Clostridia bacterium
CCGATGCGTACTGGTAAAGAAACCGAAGCTGGGGATACAATGTTGACAGAAAGAGGATCATAACAGGAACCCCGTCCCAAGCCGTTTGAAATGTTATTGTATTTTCACCAATCCATTCCTGAAAAAAGGCTCCGAGTTTGGTTCCCCAGTATTCTGTGCACCACATTTTATAGCGCATCCAATCAAAGGTGCAAATTGCCTCAAAGAAAGTCTGTCCGATTTCAAGCGTTCTTGGTTCGGCCTCCAAAAAGTGTTCGATGAAAATCTCCCGTGTCCCATAGGCGGAGAATTCATCCCGAGCCAGCAACAAGTCTACAGACTCATAGTCCTCGTGCAATTTCGCATGCCAGACGGCCATCGAAATGATGGCGGTCATCCGATCGACACCGATATCTATCCGAAGTTCCGCAAGCAATGGTACGATCTTGTCGAAATCAATGTATTCGTGTGCGCCTTCATCCGTAATCCCGCTGATATTTTCCCACATCTCCGCCAGCACAGCGGGATCGCCTGATACCTCCAGCCGGTTTACCATTCTATCTGACATTTTTGACTCCTTTCCGCGCTTACTAGCGCATCCTCTCATACCTGTAATACGTAAAACTGCCTTTTTTGCTTGTCGCTTTCATCCCGGTATCGACACCGGCTGCGAACCTGATTTTCAAAGTACTGCTTGTTTGCGAAAAATTAGTTTACCGTTACTGTTCACACAGTATCTGAGAAGTGTCAATGGCTTTGGGGAAGAAATTGCCTATTCTGAATTTCCGCTTTCGCCGGAAGTTCCCCCCCCCCCCAGTATTCGTAAATAGCTTGATTGGCACATAGGCTTCTGCTAAATTTGTTGCACAGTACTTTGACCAAATCCAGATTCACGATTTCATTGATCCAGTGTTTGGAGATACCGATGGCATCGTCATCCTGATAAAAAAGTCCCGCAAGCCCACCGGCTACCGCTGCAGTTGTATCTGTATCATTTCCAAGATTAACAGCCGTCAGAACCGTACCGGAATAATCACTGTTGTTCAGCAAACACCAAATTGCGGCTTCGAGTGTATCGACTACATAGCCCGCACTCTTTATTTCTGACGGAAGATAATGCCGAAATTCCCGGTCTTCGAGGCGCATCCAAAATAACATCATATCCAACCTCCTGCATTTTATTGACAACACTTTGCGCACACCTCCAGAGATCTGTCAACGGGGGATTACGCTCCGCGTCTTGTATTGAACCACAACTGTTACACTCCCCCTAGCGGCATTATATAGATTCGATTATCATGACCAAACGGACGAGGCATTTCGGAGGGTTCATTTTTTACAATATGCTTTAACCGGGTTTCCATCTCAGTTTTTGAATAGTGGACTATTGGTGCAAGCCAATACTTCCACCACCACTCATTAGGATCGTGCTTATTGATATCAAATTTCATGTGATTCACTTTCCCTATGACAATCAATGCCACGCATAGAGTCAACGCGATCCACCCCAACATGGATTTTTGTTTGCGTAGATCCGCTATCGCGATATTTAAGTGCATAGTATTTAAATTTACATTCATGGTTTCCTATTCCTTGTATTCCTTCAAAATACCCGCAAGCTTAGCAAGTTACCGCATTCACAGAAACAGGATGACCTTTTTATTGTCATCCTGTTTTTGTAGGGGACGGAATCGGATCCGATCAGCGCTTTTGGCTTGTTTCGGAAAGTTTGCGGCGGCGTTCCGCATCAAGCGCGCGTCGGTGCTCTTCTTCTCTTTTTTTGCGTTCCGCTTCCTCTTGTCTCCGATAGTCCTCTGCTTGCCGAATTATCGCGCTATCCGGCGTCTGGGTTGCTGGTGGGATGAATGCCATAGTATTGATCTCCTTTCCGATATGATAAAACAGTGTTGAAAATGATAACCACCACTTCAAGTGGTGGTATCCTCGAACCCTGTAAGGGTTCTTACTCGCTACGCCTAAAGGCGTTGGTTTCGCAAGTACCACCGCTTGCCTACTGCTCGTCTTCTATCTGATCGGCGTTCTCCTGGTTCTTGATGTACCTGCGGATTTGTTCTTCATTCCTGCCTACGGTATCCACATAGTACCCTCGCGCCCAAAAGTGCCGGTTGCCCTGTTTCATTGCCGGGTGCAAGTCAAATATCATCAGCGCACTTTTGCCTTTCAGATATCCCATAAATTCCGACACGCTCATCCTTGGCGGCACTTTCACGCACATATGCACATGATCGGAACTTACGGCACCCTCCAATATTTCTATCTGTTTGTACTCGCACAGTTTCCTGAGTATTTCGAGCACGTCCTTCCGTATCTGTCCGTACAGTTTCTTTCGCCTGTACTTTGGTATGAACACGATGTGGTAGATACAATTCCATTTCGTGTGTGCTAAACTTGATGTACCCATTCGGGTCCCTCCTTTTTGCTCGTTGCAATGGCTTGCGAAACCTTTGCAATTTTACCAAATCGGAGGGTTACTTTTTGTAACGCTTCTGCTTATTCCGTTCTCCCCACCATAGGTGGGGGTTTAATGTATGTCGTAATTAACAACTGAGAATTCTCCCTATGCGGACTTGGCGATATTCCAAAATGCTGCATTGTATCGGGACAACTTCGAAAATTATATTGGCAGCAAGGAAGACGTTGAGAAATATAGGAATCAACCTCTTGAAATAGACGCGAACAACTATGCGGTCGATAGGATCGGCGCTTACTATATGACAATGCTGAATTTCGATACGGAAGGAAATTTGATATGTGTGCAATGCCGGTGACAATGATACAAAACATCATATCCCGGGATGAGGCGCATGTCATTCGGTTTGAAGATATCATAGACGGGCATATCCTCTTTCGGGAAAAGGTGAACCTGTCGATAGACGCGGCCCTGTACGCTGGGGGATTACCGCATCATGCTTCCCCGCTCGATGGAGATGCTCGTAGGCGCCGCCGCGACGCTGCAAAACTGCCTGCGTGACTATCGTATGAACGTACTGTTCGGAAATTCGCTGATTTATCTGTTTCTGAAAAACGGAATCTCGGTTGCGGCAGTCGAAATCAACAAAACTACGAAAAAAGTCCTGCAGGCGTACGGAAAGAAAAATACGCAGATCGAAGAGGACGACGAGTTGGCACAGGTATTTAACGCATGGGCAGTCGCACAAAAACTTATTACGGATTCAAAGAATCCAGAATCTCTCTAAGAGAAAGGAACCGCTCCATGACGAATAGCACGAAAATCGAGTACAAACTCGTTCGAACGAATCGGAAGTCTCTTTCAATCCGAATCACTCCGCAAGGGCTGGAGGCGCGCGCGCCCATGCACATGTCCGTGGCCGAGATCGAAAAATTTATATACAGCAAGCGATCCTGGATCGAGAAACATCTCAGAGGAGAAGCGCCGGAGCACCGCCGGGCGTCACGGCTCGACTTCAAACCCGGGTACGGAGACACGGTACTCTTTCGCGGACGCGAATGCGAGATCCTGGCATCTGCGGCTATGAATACAGGAAGGCCCAATCGATACAAGGGGGAATACAAGGACGGTGTCTTTCTGATCGGGGAAGACCTCAAAGCGCGGGAAATCCGATTCATCCTGTCCTGGATCTACAAACGGGAAGCCTCCAAATATATTCCGGACCGTGTCAAGCACTTTCAAAGTCTGATGAAGCTGTCGCCCGACAGCGTACAGATCACATCCGCATTCGGACGCTGGGGCAGCTGCAGCGCGAAGAAGCGTCTGCATTTTGCATGGATGCTCATGATGGCAGACGACGACGCCATCGATGCTGTCGTCGTACACGAACTCTCCCATATGATCGAGGCCAATCATTCGTCGGCTTTTTACGCTGTCGTCCGCAAGTATTATCCTGACTATGATGCGCAGCACAAGAAGATGAAACCGCTTGGACGCCGGATCGATCAGGAACATTGGAAGTCGTGATGTGCGAGGCGTGGACTCGCGGGAATAGTCCGACCAGGGAGAATTGATCAAACTTGTTCAATTACGGCTTCATGCACTCTTGTATCTTTGTTTGGGATGAATACCTCTGTCGTGTTTTGGTCGTAACCTAAATATCCAAGATGAACCAGCAAAGTCAGCACGTCTTCATAGCCCGCAAATGTCACCATATCATTGCTGTATTTTGTGATATTGATTTTCCGGCGATCCCCGGCAAGCATTGCGACAATCGCATCCCTGAGTCCATCATAGTTCATATCGATGTAAATTTTCAGAGCCTCGTAGGTCTCGGTCTGTGTCCGGTACCCGGCATATCTGCGCCGCATCAGTGCCGTCACGACCGACCGGGGACTGTATATCGCAATTTCTTCATCCCGGCAGGACAATTGGTAGCCGTTGTACCAACTCTCCATGTCCGCAAGATCCATACCATATTGCAAACAAAGCGAGTGTACTTCATCTTGTGTGAATCCTGTATAGGATGCGAGAGAAGATTGGTCCACCATCGAAAATTCATCGAACATATTCAGTGCCGAATGTGTTCCGTATTTCTTGATGGGGAGGATTCCCGTCATATAGGCAAGGGCTATGTATTCCTTATCTTTCAGCCAGCCGCGAAGAAAATTCAGATACTCTTCCTGTAAGTTTTTTGTACGGTTCACCGGGAATGGATCCCGGATCAGATCCGGGATGACAAAAAACCGGCGAACCTCACACGACAATCAGCTGAACCTCACACTCCAATCAGCTGAAAGTGGATCGTTTGACTTGTCTCTTGGTCGTCTAATTCCGCAAACATTTTTTGGATCTCGTCATCCAGTGAAACATCGATCTGCATGGCATAGGTGGCATAATCGAGCAGAAAAGCCTTCACCAGCGCTTTGGGTATCCCATCCTGATAGCTATTCTGCAGGTTGAGAGGGAGTGCGATCAGCTGCAGGTCATAAACATTTTGCTTGGTGAGATCAAGCTTTGGCTGTACATAATTGAAGTCAAGCCTACGGTAGCCCATTTTGTGCCAAAACCAGTGCTGCTTCTGTAAGATCTCCGGAATGTTCGCATCATATTTGTCGATCTCTCCGAACACATAATCCAGACTGTTGTGCCCGTTCACCTGCGCGTCGACATCCAAATACTCGATCGCTTTCTGATACAATTTGGAGCCGATTTTGTCGGACCGGAAGCCGTTTTCAACAGCGATGGATTCAATGACGCCGCAATTTGATTCCTCAAAATAGTCGCAGATCACCCCTGCCACCACCTTGTGTTCGTGCAGGAATAATAAAATATGATAATTGTTTTTGCCGTACCAGCCATCTTTCTTTTTTCGCAGGAAGTCCAAGAGATTGTCCAGGCTGTCGCGCTTGTTCCGGTTCGGAAATGTATGGATGTAGATACCGGTGTAATATTCTCCAAGGTTCACAATGCTCCCCTTGTCGTCGATGCTGACGTCCACCAGTTCCAGCGTTTCATGAATGTCTGTGAAATAGGTATCAAATGTCGAAAATATCGTACTGGCGGAATACAGTTTTTCCGTTTTCAGAAGCGTTTGATATTGTACGGATAAAGGTGCTCCCTCCTCTGTCTTTTCCTTATATTTTTCAAGAAAACAATTTTCGATATACTGATTCATCGATAGGGTATACCGATATTCGCGGCTTAGTTTGTTCTCTGAAAAGACCTCATCCAAAAAGGCAAAACATTTTTCAATCAATACCTTTACACAAAACTGATAGGATTCCTCGTTTGCCTGATTTGCATGTTCGAAAAATGAAATCGCCTTTTGCGGCTGAAACGCTTCCGCTTCCGACCCGCCGGCCGAAATGATGAGCCAAACATAGGCGGTGCAATAATAATTCTGCGCGACATACCCGCTCCTAACGTCATAATCGGCAGCCTCCAAAAGAAAAATCTGATTGTCCGCGATCTTGTTGATAAAGTACGTACTGATCGAACTGAAGTATTCCCTGTTGTATTCAATATAGTTTGGGGCGGAGAACAGGGAGCAGGTCACCGAACAAACCAATC
>BNUG01000085.1 GCA_025997195.1 Clostridia bacterium
AATTGAATTTAATGAATCTGCGTTTCGGCATGGTATTTCTGAGACAGATGTCAGAAATGCAGTGGAATCTTTCGTTTTTGATGAGGAAATGGACGGTTATTCAAATAAGTATACGGCGATTTCGAGGGCTGACGCCGGCGTCCCCGATGATTTCGATAATTTTGTCATTGATCGTTTTAGATTTTTTGAAATTTGAAAAATCCTCCATGGTTTCACGCAGCGCTTCGCAGGTTTTCACGACAACATCGGCGATCACCAACGCGTCTTTGCGAACCTGCTGGATATTCAGCATATATAACCGCTGCAACACATCCTCGATTTTGTCTGTTACCGTGTCGATGGCCTCGCTCATTGCCATGATGTCTTCGCGCTCGATCGGCGGAACAAATTCCGCCGAGAGTAATTTCACCATTTGATGGCGTGAAACGTCGCCGTCATGTTCAATGGAATGCATTTTTTCCATGTCGGCTTCAATACGTTCTACACGATAGTCGCCCAGAATCTCACGCAGAAAGATCGCGGCGTCACACGAAAATCCGGTCGTCTCCACAAAGATGTCATAATACCGTTCCTGCTTCTTTTTGCCCAATGCGCTCATTTATTTCACTCTCCGTTCTCCAAGATATACTTCTCCGCGTTGATCGCCGCGATGGCGCCGTCAGCAGCGGCCGTCACGATCTGCCGCAGTTTTTTCACGCGCACATCGCCCGCCGCGAAAACGCCGGGGATATTCGTCCGCATCTCCTCATCCGCGTAGATATAGCCATGATCGTTCGTATCAACAAAAGGCGAAAACATCTCCGTATGCGCGGACTGTCCGGCAAAGATGAAAACGCCGAAGTTCTCGCCTTCCTTTGCCGCGATCTCGCCGCGCTCACCCGTCTTCACATTTTCCGTTTCGATCTTCGTCAGCAGGGATTCGCCGCCAAGATTCGTCACGACAGTATCGAGCAAAAAACGAATCTTCGGATCACGCTCCGCTTTTTCAACAATGCTCCTTGCCGCCCGGAACGTATCGCGCCGATGAATGATCGTGACCTCGCGCGCAAACTTCGCCAGATACAAAGCCTCTTCCACCGCACTGTCGCCGCCGCCCACCACAAAAACCGGAAGCCCCGAAAAAAACGGCCCGTCGCAAACCGCGCAGTAAGATACGCCAAGTCCGGCAAATTCCGTCTCTCCGGGAACCCCGAGTTTCGCCGGTTCACTGCCCGTAGCGATGATGATCGTACGCCCGCTATACGTCTTATCACCAAGCAAAACGTCCTTAACAGGCCCGATCAAATTGACCGCCGCCACCTCACCCGAAACTTTTTCCACCCCAAATCGATCCGCATGCGCGGAAATCCGCGCCGCAAACTCAGCCCCCGTCTCACCCGCGATTCCACCAGGATAGTTTTCGATTTCACCGGTCTGAAACGGCGTCCCCCCGTAAGCCCCCCGTTCAATCACAAGCGCTTTGAGCGAAGACCGCCCAGCATAAATCGCCGCCGAAAGCCCCGCCGGCCCGCCGCCAATAATGATCACATCATAAAGCGCGTCCGCCCCGGCATCCGAACGATACCGACCCACCGAATCTGAATCCATCGTTATATCCCCACTTTCAAACTTCGTTACTCGGCAACTTGCGCAGCCGCTATTAATTCATTTCTTACCATCTCTGAAATGAGTTCCGTGGGAGATTTTTTCGTTGCCCTCGCTTTCGCCATAATATATCTTCCGGAGAAATCATCCAGAGGCACCATGATTTCTTTCTGCCGTGCAAATACACCCGGCTTGCCTGAATTGAATGTCGGCGTTGTTTCTGTCAATAACTCATCGAGTTTTTTTGCTTCCTCTTCTGTCATATACATCATCTTATCACCTACTTTTCAAGCAGTTTCAGAAATTCTTTTCGGCATTTCATTGCATGAAAGACCTTAATACTTTTTCATCAACGATATTGTACATTATCTCTATCAATAGTCCATTTACGTCAAACCCCAATAACATATACTTATTTGAATAACCGTCCATTTCCTCATCAAAAACGAAAGATTCCACTGCATTTCTGACATCTGTCTCAGAAATACCATGCCGAAACGCAGATTCATTAAATTCAATTTCCATATACAACTACCTTACCTGCCTTTTACTTCATAAGCAATAATATCATACGGCCTATCCGTCTGGCAACGCGAGTGCAATATCCGATCCCCGCCATAGACCATCGACAAAATGATGGAAAATGCGACGCATCTGCTAGAAAGACTGCTGGAAGCTAATCTCTGACAATCAAATCACAGGAACGGTCGATCGTAGCCTATTCTGCCTGCCGTACAGCCTTCACAAATTTCTTGATTTTCCCGGAGTCTTTGACGCGATTTGTTTCGACACCGCTGCTGACGTCTACGCCGAAAAATCGAGTGCTTGCGGCGAAAGCCGCGAGATCCCGCATCTGCGCAAGCACTTCTGTGATGTTCTCCGCATCCAATCCGCCCGCGAGAAAGAATGGGGTATCGGGCAGCGCACCATTCGCGGCGGCATCCCGGATCACACGATGATCGAAGGTCTCCCCTGTCCCCCCGGCACCATTGTCAAATAAGAGTATATCAACAGAGCACCCAGGAGACACAAGGGGGACGCTTCCTTTTGTATTATCTGTGTTTGAAATCGACACGGCTTTCAGGATCGTGGTATCCGGTAGCTTCTTTCTTAGGGTATCGACATAGGCCGCGTCTTCGTGTCCGTGCAACTGTACGGCGCCGATCGTACCTTTCCTTGCCAACTCTGCGATAAATCCGGGATCTGCGTCCACGAAGACGCCGACCGTGATGATGCGCGGATCTATTATGCTCCGCAAGACACACGCCTGTTCCGGCGTCACATAGCGATGACTTTTTTCCGCGAAAACAAAACCGGCATAGTCCGGGAGCGTTTCATTCAATACGGACACATCTTCTTCCCGGAAGATGCCGCAAATTTTGATTTTGGGCGGTTGCTGTGAGGTCGCACTCATTTTCTGATCATCCGTGTGATTCCCCGCGCCCGCGCAAGGCCTTTAGTGCGGCGGCCTTGTCCTCCGCGCGCATCAGTACTTCGCCGATGAGGACGGCGTTTGCACCGGCTTCTCCCATCGCGCGTACATCTTCCGCAGTCTTTATGCCTGACTCCGCCACAAAAATCGTTCCGTCCGGAACGAAGTCCCGCAGCCTCGCCGTCAGTCCGGTATCAACATCAAAGGTCTTCAGATCCCGGTTGTTGACGCCGATCACGCGGGCGCCCGCGTGTACCGCGTGGTTCGCCTCCGTCTCGTCATGGACTTCAACCAATGCGCCGAGTCCAAGCTGTGTTGCTGTTTCCAAATACAAGGACAGCTTTTCTTTCAGCAGAGAAACGATGAGAAGCACGGCAGATGCCCCAAGCACTTTTGTCTGGTAGATCTGATACAGATCAACGATGAAATCCTTACGCAGCACCGGCACCTTTACGGCTTTTGCGACATCCTCGAGATACACATCGCTGCCGAGAAAACGCGTCGGCTCCGTCAGCACCGAAATCGCATCGGCACCCGCTGTTTCATATTCTTTTGCGATCTCAAGATAAGGAAAAGCTTCCGCAATTACGCCTTTCGACGGCGAGGCCTTTTTCACTTCGCAGATGAAAGACATGCCCGGCAAAGCAAGCGCCGACTCAAAGCGATTCTTCCCGGTGCCACGGCTGTATCTGTGGCTTTCCGTCGCCGAGATTTCTTCGGCGCGGACTCGCATTTCCTTCTCGGGAATCCGCTCCTTATCCTGCGCCACGCGCCCTGCCGCACTGTCCGCCAATTCATCTAATATCGTTGCCATAATTTTCCTGTCCGTACCGCCTGCTCCGTCATTCTGCGCCGCCTTCTTCGTCATAGCTGTATTCCCGCTTCTGATTCTATTTTACGTTATTCATTCGACAACCGCACGAAGCGTTCGAGTTGCGCAAGCGCCTTGCCACTGTCGATCGTCTCCGCCGCGATGCCGATCGCTTCTTCCAGCGCGACTTCGGGGTGCCCGATATGGATCGCCGCCGCCGAGTTCAGTAAGACCGCGTCACGCCTGGCGCCTTGCTCGCCCTTGAGCACCGCCCGCGTAATCTCCGCATTTTCCTGCGGCGACCCGCCGACCAAGGCGGCTTTGTCATGCAGTTTCATTCCGAATTGCTCCGGCTCAATCACAAAGGAACGCGTAAATCCGTTCCGGACTTCGCAAACGCTCGTGGGTGCACTGGCCGAGATTTCATCCAGCCCGTCCTGCCCGTATACGACACAGGCGTTCTTCACGCCAAGCTCGACAAGTACCTTGGCCATCGGTTCGACCAGATCCTCCTCGTAGACGCCAAGCAGTTCCATATTGGCGCCCGCAGGATTGACCAACGGCCCGAGAATATTGAAGATCGTGCGAATACCGAGTTCCCCTCGAACCGGTGCCACATACTTCATCGCGATGTGATAGTTTTGCGCGAATAAGAAACACAGCCCGATCTCTTTGAGCAGCGCCACACTCTTTTCAGGCGGCACCGTGATATCGACGCCGAGCGCTTCGAGCACATCGGCCGCACCGGACTTGCTTGTGGCCGCACGGTTGCCGTGCTTTGCCACGGAGATTCCCGCTGCCGAGACAACGATCGCAGAGGTTGTCGAAATATTGAACGAGTTGGAATGATCTCCGCCCGTTCCGACAATCTCGAGCACATCCATATCGTGCAGCAGCCGGATACAGTGTTTGCGCATACCGAAAGCCGAGCCCGTGATCTCCGCCTGTGTCTCCCCTTTCACGCTCATCGCCGTCAAATAGGCAGCCATCTGAATGTCCGTTGCCTGCCCACTCATGATCTCGTCCATCACCTGCTCACAGGTCTCATACCCAAGATCCTCGCGCGACGCTACTCTCTTGATTGCTTCTTTGATCATCAGACCACCTCCAGGAAATTGCGCATGATTCGGTCGCCCTCGGGCGTCAGGATCGATTCGGGATGGAACTGCACCCCGAAGATCGCATAATCGCGGTGTGCCACCGCCATGACTTCATCGTCCTCGGTACGCGCGCGAATGCGTAACGTATCCGGCACCGTCTCTTCGAGCACCGCCAGCGAATGATAGCGGCCGACTTCAATGCGACCCGGAAGGCCTGCAAACAACTTGCTTGACGTGTCAATCTCTACCGTTGACACCTTTCCATGCATCAACTCTTTCGCATAGGATACGGTCGCTCCAAAGGCTCCGCAGATCGCCTGATGTCCGAGGCAGACGCCAAACACGGGGATCCGAGCCGCTGCCCACTGGATGAGTTCGATGCAGACGCCGGCGTCTTCGGGCCGGCCCGGCCCCGGCGAAAGCACGATATGCGAGGGATTCATGCCGACCAGTTTTTGCGCGGAAAAATCATCGTTGCGCACGACGCGAATGTCTTCGTTGCTGCCCATCCCAAGCAGCTGCGTCCCGATCTGCTGGTACAGGTTGTACGAAAAACTATCGTAATTATCGACAAGCAAAATCATTTTGCTTCACCCCCTTCCTCGATGGCGTCGTAATCAAGCGGCTGCTCGACCCCTGCAGCTTCTTCGATCGCGCGGACAAAGATGCCGCCTGCGCGGTCTCCGCATTGCTCCCTGCGGGGACGCTTTCGGGCGCGCCCAAGATTCGGGCTTGTCAGATCATCGGAGAGCTGGAAGGAAAGCGGCGAGGCATCTATGGCGGTGCGGTCGGTTACCTTGGGCTTGACGGAGATATGGATACCTGTATTGCAATCCGCATCGTGTTCAAGAAAAACGATCGGATCTTCATCCGCTCAGGTGCAGGCATCGTGGCGGAC
>BNUG01000086.1 GCA_025997195.1 Clostridia bacterium
AGCGTATTGAAATACACAGCCTGCTCTGTAAGGCGTTCCCAGTCGCGGAAATATTTCGTGTTGGTCTGTATCGAGATACGGCCCGTGCCCTTGAGCGGGTCGAAGATCGGCTCCAGCAGCTTTGCGCCGTCTACCGCCATCTTCTCGACGACCGTCCACGCGATCTCATCCTCCGTCGCGGTTCCTCGCTCTGCCACAAGACCCGCGATATACTCCCTATAGGTGTCAATCTCATTTTCCAGCACCGTTTTGACGATGACTGGATTTGTCGTCGCGCCCGTCGCTCCTCGCTCAATCGCATAAGCCAGCTCCTTGACCGAACAACTGTCGTTCCAATACCGTGTCGGGAACCGACTCACCATCTCTTGTAATTTATCCATTATTCCCGATTCCCCTTTCAATTTCGTAACCGGTACCGTAACCGTTCCCATTATATTACGCAAAAGCGTAATGTCAAGACCGATTATATTTAAACCAACTGTTTCTTAAATGCGATCGTCTTGATTTGCGACATTTCTTCGAGTGTTTTGCTGACGCCCTCGTGCCCCATGCCGCTCATCTTGTGACCACCGAAAGGCAGATGAGAAAAGCGGTAATTGCCGGATCCGTTGATCACAACCGCTCCACACTCCATTTCCAACGATACTTTAAACGCGCTCTTCATATCGCGAGTGATGACACCACCCTGCAATCCGTTTGCGCAAGCGTTTGTCATACGCAATGCATCATCCAGTGTATCAAAGCCGATGACGGGAACAACCGGTCCGAATACTTCCATATCTAGCCCAATATCCATATCTTCTGTGACGTCGATAAGAATCGTCGGCTCAAAATAAGTAGCGTCAAACCGCTTCCCTCCGAAGACGCATTTCGCACCCTGTTTCACAGTCAGATTTACTTGTTCTTCCACTTTTATTGCTGCGGCTTCGCTGATCAGCGGTCCATAGTAAACATCGCTATCATACGGATCTCCGGTCTTGATTTTCTTGAAAGCATCCTTCAGCATCTCAGTGAATTTGTCCTTGACTTTATTGTCAACGAAGAAACGCTTGGGCGCACAGCAGGTCTGTCCGCTGTTCGAAAGCCTGCCTATGACGGTCTCTGTAACCGCAAGTTCAAGATCGGCATCCTCGCAAATGATCAGTGCATCATTGCCACCGAGCTCCAGCGTGACATGCGCCAAATTGTTTGCGGCTCCTTTTGCGATTGCGATACCGACCGAGGTACTACCGGTAAGACTAATGGCATTGATCTTTGGTGAGTGCGAAAGCTGTTCACCAACCGTGCTCCCGCTTCCGGTAATGCACTGGATTGCTTTCGGCGTTACACCAGCGTCAATCAATAGCTGCGTCAGAAATATATTGTCCACCGGGGCATCGCTCGTCGGCTTTACAATGACGGCATTGCCCATGACCAGTGCGGGGGCAACCTTATATGCGTAAAGTTCTCCGGGAAAGTTGAATGGAATCACACAGACCACAACACCAAGGGGCTCACGTACCGTAAAAACCACATCGCCGCTCATAGCCGGCTCAGAATCCAGCGCGAAACTCTCCCCACCGAAATTGCGGGCTTTTTCGCCAAAGAACCGAAACAACATCGCCGTGTAGTCCGCCGTATCGAGACAGGAAGCATAAGTCCGGCCCGAGCTTTCACATAAGATCTTTGCGTATTCTTCCCTGCGGTCGATCAAGAGCCGCGCAAACGCATCGAATACCGCGATCCTCTCATAAAGCGGTATATTTCGCCATTCAATGAATCCTTCACGTGCTGCATCCAAAGCGGCTTCGACGTCTTCTTTCGTCGCGGCCGGCACCGTATCGACTACTTGTAACCCCGCTGGATTCACTACCTCAAGAACAGCTTTATCGGCCGCATCTGCCGGCTTGCCGGCCAATATCATTTTCATTTAAGTCCCTCCTAATATATTGTGTACCCACCATCTACCACCACTACGCTGCCCTGCATGAAGCTAGCGGCATCCGAAGCCAAGAAAACAATGGCGCCTCGTATCTCTTCCGGTCTTCCGCAGCGTTTCATCGGTGATAGTTCCTCCGCGATCTTTCTAGCTTCCGGATCTTTTTCAAAGAATTCTTCATTCACATAGGTAAGGAAATAGCCCGGAGCCAGTGTATTCACATTGATATTATACTTTGCCCATTCTTCCGCCAAAGCTTTTGAGAATGCGACAATCCCTGCCTTTGATACATCATAGGATCCGCCATGAAAACCTTTGTTGATAATGATACCGGACATAGATGCGATATTGACTACTTTTCCGTAGCCTTGTTTGATCATTTGCCGTCCGATGATCGTGGCAACGATAAACGCTCCGTCCAGATTGGGGATCATCACCTCTCGCCATTCTGCAAGTGTAGTTTCCTCTGCCGGTTTGTTGATCCTGCCGTTCGCCGCGCAGTTGATCAGGATATCGATCTTCCCGAACTTTTCAACGCACAAGTCCGCAGCCGATTGCATCTCGGCTTCAGATTCGATATCTGCCGTGGTCCACTCCACGCGCCTGCCATATTTTTTCGCGATTTCTTCCGCGACCGGCGCCAATTTATCGGCGTTACGAGCAGTTAAAAATAGATCCGCACCTGCTTCCGCCAATCCCTCGGAGAATTCAAGTCCCAAACCTCTGCTTCCACCCGTTACAAAAGCAACGCGTCCGCTTAAATCAAAACATTTCATTTGTGACCTCTCTTTCCTTACAAAATTTCAATAAAGCAATAACAAATTACGAAAATGCCGTATTGAGTATCTTTTCACTTGAGAACTCATCCCGATTCAGTTCGCCCTTGATTTTCCCTTCATGCATGACATAGATGCGGTCACACATTCCGATCAGTTCCGGCATATCGGAAGAGATCATCAGGACACTCTTTCCCTGCATGACAAGATTGTTCAGTAATTTATAGATTTCAACTTTTGCCCCGACGTCAATCCCCCGCGTTGGCTCATCCACAATGAAAATATCCGCATTGACAAACAGCCATTTGGCAAGCACGACCTTCTGTTGATTACCACCGGACAGATGCAAGGTATCGGTGTCCTTTGAAGGCGTCGAAATCCTCAGTTTGTCAATATATTCCAACGCCACCGCAGATTCCTTCTTTTTGCTGATGACGCCGCGTTTTGAAACCGCCTTCATCGCGGCCATGGAGATATTATTCTGCACCGACATGATGAGTACAAGACCCTGACGCTTTCTGTCCTCCGTGATAAAACCAAAACCATGCTTGATGGAGTGGCGAAAATTCTTACACTTCACTTCCACCCCGTTGACGGCGACCGATCCGGAAACACACCGATCGACACCCAGGATCGCGCGAATCAATTCGGTTCGTCCGGAACCGACCAATCCGGAAAACCCAAGGATCTCCCCCCGCCGCAAGTAGAAACTCGCCGGTTCTTGAGATCCTTCCCGAACAAAACCCTCGACATCTAGAACTTTTTCACCAAGCAGAACCTCAACATACGGGTATTCTTCCGTCAGTTCACGCCCCACCATCATCTTCACCAGTCCGCCTTTGCTGGTCTCCGCTACCACTTCCGTGCCGATCGTTTTCCCGTCGCGAAGCACAGTCAGCCTATCACATATCGTAAAGACTTCTTCCAGGCGATGAGAAATGTAAATAATAGTCGCGCCTTCTTCTTGGATCCGCTTCATGATGGCAAAGAGTTTTTCGATTTCATTGGTGGTCAGAGTCGCGGTTGGCTCGTCCAAAATGAAAAGACTGGCATCGTTGGTCATTGCCTTACAAATTTCGACGATCTGCTGCTGAGAGATCGTAAGATCGCCTACAATGCTCGAAACATTCAGTTGGACCCCCAATCTCGCGACGAGTTTTTCGGCTTCTTCATATACCCTTTTCCAATCCGTAAAACCACCTTTTTGATAAAGCTTCCCCAAGAAAATATTCTCCGCCACTGTCAGTGTTTCAACTAAGTTTAATTCCTGGTGAACCACGCTGATACCGAGTCGCATGGCCTCCCGCGGGTTGGTAGCCTTGATTGCTGTACCATTGAATATTACATCCCCGACCTCTGCCTTATATATCCCTGAGATGATTTTGATCAACGTCGACTTCCCAGCGCCGTTTTCTCCCAGTAAAGCATGGATCTCTCCGCGCTCGATATCTATGGATACATCGGATAAAGCTTGAACGCCGGGAAAGGATTTGGATACATGATCTATTTTCAGTATAATATCGCTCATTGCGTTGCCTTTCCGATTCTACTCAAGCCGCTTTCCTGTTTTTATTCACATCGATCCCAACTGCAACCGCGAGAACGATCCCCTTCATGATTTGCTGCACGAATGTGTTTACATTGGTCAACGTCATACCATTGAACAATAGCGCGAGGAAAATGGAACCAAGCAGAACACCGATGATCCGGCCCTTTCCTCCTGTGATCGCCGTCCCGCCGATGACGCAGGCCGTGATCGACTCAAACTCATATCCGCTTCCCGCATTTGGATCTGCGGCGGCAAGCCGCGATACAAGCATAACACTGGCGATTGATGCAATTGCACCGGCAAGAACAAACGTCGTCAATTTATATCCTTTTGTATTGATTCCTGACAAGTATGCGGCTTCGGAATTTCCGCCCATCGCGAATATGTGTCGGCCAAAATTTGTTTTTTCACTTACGAAATACGCGATGATGAAGACAGCAATCATTATAATCGTCAGGTATGGAACCCCGAATACCCGCACATCTCCAATGGCCTGGCGCCCGATCCATGCGATCGAATCAGGCAAATTTACGATTGGCGCAGCCTTTGTTATTAAATACGACAGGCCGCTGCATGACATCATCGTTGCCATCGTACCGATAAATGCGGGGAGACCTACCTTCGTGACCAAGAAACCATTGATCAGCCCGATCGAAATGCCAACGAGTAGCGCAAAAATGAAGGCGACAACCGGATTCATGCCGTATATCACCATGGCGCCGCCGAAGACGACCCCCGTAAGGCTTACCGTTGATCCAACTGAAAGATCAAAGTCCCCACCCACTAACACAAAGAACTGCCCAACAGCCACTACTGCGATGATGGAAGTTTGCTTCAATATGGTCATAATATTGGGAAGTGAAAGGAAATTCGGTGAGAGGACCGAGAAAATCACACCGGCTCCGATCAAAATATAAAATATGAAATAGTTGCTGTTAAATTGAGCAAATGTATTTTTAAATCTGCTTCCTGTCGCTGAATTTTCCATCTTTGCACCGCCTATCGTAACTATAGCATCTGCTTCAATTATCTTCTGTAAGTTCGCACTTTTTCCATAAGCCTGTTGGCATCATCTGTACAGGGGACATCTTTCACATTATAAAAATTGTTCCCCGGAAGTTGTTGTTTTTCCAGCATAGAGACGAATATATCATATGGGATTGTAATCACCAAAGGTATCTCACCCCTCAATTTATCGTATTCCTCCAGATGCATATAGGCCTTATCGTCATTAAAATTCTCATCTACGATCGACATGATCTTCATGCCTTTTAAAGTGGAAGCGGGCTGTATCATATGTTTCCCATTACCCTGGTGAATATGAACGCATCCGCCGTCATAATGTGCAAACATTGTTTCCGCGTTCTCACGGCCCCATTTTTCAAAATCATCCACCGATGACATATGAAAAGG
>BNUG01000087.1 GCA_025997195.1 Clostridia bacterium
ATTGGCATATCTGCTTCCGCTACCATAAAAGCCAAACGCGCCAAGCCAGGCTTCCGCCGATCCTGCCGGCGAGATCGTGATCGTATAGTTTGTACCATTTGCGGGATAATCATGATAGATGCCGCCGCCAAAGCGTGAGTCGCCTGAGATACCGGTCTTGTGTTCCAGCGGGCTTCCGTCGCCCCAGTTGATGATCCAGTCATAGGCTTTGCCGGTATCGGCACCATCAAGCGCACTCGATACGGGAAGGATGAAACTATGATTGATTCCGCTGTTCACCGTGATTTGAAATTTTTCCGAAGAAAGATCGATCACCTCAACCGTTTCATCCTCGTCTTCATCAAGCAGGAATTCCCCTGTATTTATCGCGACGTGATTGTAGAGGGTCGTATTCACGTCATCGGCCTGCGCCGTGTAGACAAAATACAGCGTAAGGACTTCGCCGGCGTTAAACCGGAGCATCGGATCGCCAAAGTCGTCGGGTTCCGGATAGAACGAACCGGTATGCAGAAGATCTGTCAGTTCGGCGTCGCTGTACCACTTGCCGCTTAGGCTTTCGTAAATCACGAGGGCGCTGGCACCTCCGGTGCCTTCTTCAATGCCCCGGATTGCGTGGCCGTTGTTGGTCACGGTGATTTTGTATACCACAGGATCGCCGACGCGGACGACCGCACTGTTAACGGCCTCTTTGGTGATCGTGAAGTCAAACTCGCCGCAGCCCCAGTTGTAAGGACGAATCGCCCAGTCTGAGAAGATGTTGGCCTGTGGACCGTTGTTATGCAGTGTGGTTGGAAAGATGGACTGACCCGCGAAGGTATAACGATCATCGGCCGGCGTTTCATTCTCATTGAAGATGGAAAGAATGTCGCGGTTCTGCAGCGGTGTTGACGAAGATAACTCGGCAAAGGTTCCGAAGAACACGCCTGTCTTGTCAAGGTCATCTTTTTTGAGTTTAGGGAATTTGAATCCTTCATTGATCTGAAAACTGCTGCCGCCGGACTCCCGGAACAGGTAGGCTGCAAAATTTTCTCCGACCGAAGTCATGCCCGGCGGGATGTTGAAAACATCGTTCATCGTAAAGAAGCGCCCGTGGCTGTTTCGGAAGAGCTCGTAGGCGAAATTGTCTCCGACACTTGTGAGACCTTGCGGCAGGTTGAAGACGGGATTCATGGTAAGGGCGGATAAGCCATAGGAATTTGCGAACATACGGCGGGCAAAATTGTCTCCGACAGCCGTGATGTCCGGCGGGAGATTGAAGACATCGTTCATCGTAAAGGCAGCGCCACTGCATCCATCAAACATGAAAGCGGCAAAATCATCACCGACCGCAACGATATTCTGCGGCAGATTGAAGACATCGTTCATCGTAAAGGCAGCGCCCCTGCATCCATCAAACATGAAAGCGGCAAAATCATCACCGACAGCAGTGACATCATTCCATGCACGCTGGTCGAAGGTGAAATCCGGGCCCATCGTCAGATAAGGGCAGGCACGGAATGTATCGGCCCACTCATTTGTCGGTGGAGGGGCGTCTCCGCTGATTTGCTCGTCCGTGCGGGTCATATTCGGTGTGATGGGCGTGAGCACCCCGGTGACCTTGCCCCTGTTATCCGAAGAATTGGCATAGCCGCCTCCGCCGCCGAAAAAGCCAAACGCGCCAAGCCAGGCTTCCGCCCTGCCGGCGGGCAAGATCGTGATCGTATAGTTTGTAGCATTTGCGGGATAATCATGGGGGATACCGTCCCCAAGACCTGAGGTGCTTGAAATCCCGGTCTTATGTTCCAGCGGGCTTCCGTCGCCCCAGTCGATGATCCAGTCATAGGCTTTGCCGGTATCGGCGCCATCAAGCACACTCGATACGGGCAGGATGAAACTATGATTGGTTCCGCTGTTCACCGTGATCTGAAATTTTTCCGAAGCGAGGCTGTTTACAAAGACCGTGTCGTTCTCGTCTTCATCGAATACGAAATTTCCCATGTTGAATTTCACGAGATTTTCGATAGAGGAGCCGGCATCTGAATTTTGCGCGGTATAGACAAAATACAGTTCCAGCGAATCACCGGGCTCGCCGGCGGCGGCGAAAGACAGCGGCGAACTGCCGGACGGGTAGATGTCTCCTGCGGCAAGCAGCGTAGTCAGAGCCGGATCGCCATACCAGTTTCCGCTCAGGCTTTCAAGGATCCGAATCTCCGCGTTCTCCGCATTCACTCCTGTAACGGCATCCCCAAGATTCGTCACGGTGATTTTGTATACCGCCTGATCGCTCACACTGATCGGTCCTGTGGTGACGGCTTCCTTTTCAATCGCAAAATCGAGAGCAAGCCCCCCGGCGCCCCAGTTCAGCGGGCGAATGAGCCAGTCGGAGAAAATTTTCCCTTGGTTTGCGACGGCGTCCTGTCTCGCTGAGAATGTGTACAGTTGCGCGGTGGGCGTGGGATGCCCATTCACAATAGATTGAATATCGCGCGTTTGCCTCGGCGTGCTTGTGTCGAGACTTGTAAAGGTTTCTTTGAACATCTCCGGTCTGACCTTCACCCGGGGAATCCATGTGAACTTAAAGGCATCGTTCACCTGAAAACTCTCGCCGCCGCTGCGCAGGAACATTTTCTCGGCATAACCGTCTCCGATCTTAATGATCTTCTGCGGCAGATTGAAGACGCTGTTCATTGTAAACGCAGAGCCATTACAAAAACTGAACATACCTGCTGCAAAATTGGATCCGACGAACGGGATGTCTTGCTGAAAACTGAAACTGTTGTTCATCGTGAAGGCCGGACCGCCGCAGTCGGAAAACATGTTTGCCGCAAAATTGGATCCGGCGGTTTCTATTGTTTGCGGAAGACCGAAGGCGGCGCCCATGGTAAAGGCAGCGCCCCGGCAGCCTCCGAACATGGATTCCGCAAAACTGTCCCCGACAATTTCAAAGCTTTGCGGCAAGTTAAAACCTTCACTCATCGTAAAGGCGTCTCCCATACAGGAAAAGAACATGTGATCCGCGAAATTGTCGCCGGCAGCCGTAATCGGACCGAGGCGGGTGACGATCGCCCATGCCGATGGGTCAAAGGTGAAATCCGGGCCCATCGTCAGGTTTCTGCACTCATAAAATGTATTGGCCCACTCAAAATCCGGTGCCTCCCCGTTCTCGATCTGCGCCTTCGTACGGGTCATTTGCGGCGTAAGGGGCGCCAGAACACCCGTTACCTTTGCCCTGTTGTCCGGGCTGTTCGCGCCCTGAAAGGTATTCTCGATGGTTCCCGCAAAACCAAAGGCGCCGAGCCATGCGTCTAATGAATCCATCGGTGAGATCGTGATCGTATAGTCTGTATTGGCTTCCGGGTAATCATGGGGGATGCCGGTGTTGATACTTTCATAACTTGTACTGCCATAGCATGAATCCGCATAGTCATCGCCATCGCCCCAGTCGATGATCCAGCTATATTCGTGCTCGTAGCTGCCGCCAAGATGGCTTGACGTAGGCAGGATAAAACTATGGTCATAGCCGCTGTTGATTGTGATTTGGAATGTGTTGGGGGTCGGAGCCTGCGTGTCCTCTTCACTTTCCGGCAGTCCCAGTGCGGCAAGTACCTCGGCGCCGGGCAAATCCTCATTGCCGGACAAACCTTCCCCGCTGCTTGCTTCCTCACCGGCCGGCTCGCCCTCATTGGCCAAATCGTCGTCATAGGCCGCAACCGTTTCTTCCGCAATGGCTATGGGAAGATCAACCTCTCCCGTCTCCGTCGCCAGCGCCGTCTGCGGGATCATCAGGGTGACCATCAAAACCGCGAGCAAATACGCAAACGCTCTCTTTGTGAACATACCGATAGAATACTTCTTTCTCATCTTTGACTCCTTGGGATTTCCCCCTGCTCCTTACCTACCCCTACAACTGATTTCCTGCGGCAAATGGAGTTGCTTCGTCCTGCGAACGAGCGCTGTCATCACCGCTATACTCTCTTTGATAGCAGACAAACGAATTTTCCTGCCGCTTTTGAAGAAAAAAATTGTAAAACTTGCACAGCAAGAAAAAGCCCCCGATTCATCCGAACCGAGGGCCTCTGCGTTAACGCTGTATTGTCATTCGCCGACCTGATCGGCGAATCCGGTACCTATCCTGTCAAATGGCCATCAAATTGTTGTCTGCTTCGATGTTGTCGTCATTTTCTTTCTCGTTTCTGGTTTTGTAAACAAAGCACAGTACGAGATGTACGGCGAATACGGCGGCGATGAGCGTCGTCCGCTCATTGATCCAGACGATCGGTAAGGTCGGGTCGTCGACAAGGAGCCAAACGATCAGCGTCAGGATACCGGCAAGGATGGCCAGCGCGCCGAAGACCCCTGTGGTCTTGCGGTTCGCTCTTTCTTCTTCCGTTTGCTCAAACATTTCAATCCTGTTTCTCTTTCTGCGCTCTGCGGCCACCCCGCCAAACAGCAGGATTGAGAGGAGGATGGCGCACAACGAGAAAATCAGAGAGAGCAGGCTCCAGGCCCCTTTCCCGAAGAAATTGCCGCGCGGAACATTTCCGTTTGCCAGATCGCGGAAAATATTTCCGGTTTGCGCTTCCATCTTCGTCTGATCTTCTTGGGAGAAGGTTTGACGCGCTTCCGGAGACAGCGTTCTCTGCTGCGATTCCACCGTCCCGGTCGCAGGATCCGGCCCGGGCGTTTCAGGCTCCGGCGGCTCCGCGATCTCTTCTTCCGGCACGACCGGGGGTTCCGGCGCTTCCGGCAGTTCCGGTTCCGGCGTCACAGGGAGAAGCGGCGGCTTCGGTTCCGGCGTCACAGGGGGGCGCGGCGGCTCCGGCGGCGGCGTACCTCCGCCGTTATCACGCCACTGCGCATACAGCATGATATTGTCCGTGAGGCTAAAGACATATCCTTCCGCATAAGGAATCCCGGATCCGTCCGCTGCCGTATTCCAGCCCGTGAAGGTGTAATCATCCCTTACCAGCGTCCCTTGTGAGGGCACCGTCACATTTGATCCGTGAATTTGGTTCGTCTGCGTCGGAACTGTGCCGTCCGTATTCCCATTCCCGGCATACGTCACCGTATGGGAGTCCAGGGTGAAGTTTGCCGTATAAGTCGCGCTTGCATTGATGATAGCGTCCCCCGCAGGGATCGCCGCCGTCCAGCCGGTGAAGACATAATGACTTGCCGACACCGGCGCAGGAACCGTGATACGGGATGCAGACCAGGTGGCGCCGGGGACGATACTCGGATAAGATACCGTTCCCGACAGGCTCCCGCCCGGGCCTGCGATAAAGTTGATCGCCAGGGGAGGAAGATTGCCGCAGCCCCAATTCAGCGGACGAATCAGCCAGTCTGCGAAATTGGCTACGGTCTTGACACCTTGATTATCAGTAAAGGAATCCGTAGCGGAAGCCATGGATGCCGAAAACGTATAGCGCTGCGCAGAGGGCGTTGGATTTCCGTTGAGGATCGAGAGGATGTCACGTGTTTGCAGCGGCATAGTTGCATGAAGCTGCGAAAAAGTACCCAGGAACACATCCGTTTTGTCCACTTGAATTTGGTTAAGCTTCGGGAATTTGAATACCTTGTTCACCTGAAAGTTTTGGCCGCCG
>BNUG01000088.1 GCA_025997195.1 Clostridia bacterium
CCGAAATAAAGCAGTTCAATCCCGAATACAAATTCAGCAAGAAAGAGATTGGGACTCTGCGCGCTCTTGCGCAGAATGTCGCGGAGATCGCGGCGCGTCCGGAGATGGCGAAAAAAGCGGAACTCTGGAAGGCGCACAACGATCTAAAGACCGACGAACCGCTTGTCTTCATCGACCCCGAGAACGGCTGGAACGAGATCATACCGCCCGCATCTCTGGTTTCGGAAGACCCGATCGCCCGTATCTGGGAGATGGGCCTGCGCAAGCAGATCTTTTGGGCGGACGGCATGAAAGACGACAAGGTCATCGAAGCGGTTCTCGACGTACCCTACAGCTACAGTGACGATGGCTGGGGCGTTCGCCTGGAGAAAGAGGGCGGTTCGGACAGCGGCGCGTATATCGTCATCCCGGGTCTCAGGGATTATGATACCGATTTGCCGAAACTGCACTATCCCAAGATCACGATTGATGAGGATGGTTCGCGCAAAGTGCTGGAGGCCGCGCGTGAAGTGTTTGACGGTATCCTGACCGTGCGCCGCAAGAATACGTGGTGGTGGACGCTGGGCATGTGCTGGGATTTTGTGAATCTCAGAGGACTTGAAGATTTCATGATCGATATGCTTACCGAACCGGACAATTTCCATAAAGTCATGGAACTGCTTTGTGAAGGCAAACTGGCGATGCTGGATTTTCTGGAGGCAAATGACCTGCTTGCCTTAAATACAGAAGGGACGTATGTAGCATCCGGGGGCTTTGGCTTTACCGACGAACTGCCGGCTCCCGATTTCAGCGGACATGTCCGTACGCAGGATATGTGGGGGTTTGTGGACGCGCAGGAAACAGTCAGTGTGTCGCCCATTCATTATGCGGAGTTCATTTTCCCCTACCACAAGCGGATTGCAGATCGGTTTGGACTCAATTGTTACGGCTGTTGCGAGGGGTACAATACAAGGTGGGAATACGTCAGACAGCTTCCCAGACTCCGGCGCGTGTCGGTCAGCCCGTGGGCGGACTGGAGCACGGTACCGGAATATCTCGGCAAGGATTATATCGCCTCGGTCAAGCCTTCTCCCTCTCCGCTTGCGACAAAGCATATGAATGAGGATCTCGTGCGAGCCGACTGCCGCAAGGCGGCGGAACAGACGAAGGGCGGTATTTGCGAATTTATCATGAAGGACAACCACACACTGGGCGGAGACCCCGCTCACGCAACGCGATGGGTAGAGATCATGCGCGAAGAAATCGCAAACCTGTGATATCATAAAACCAAGTTTCGCTGACGCCGGCCATTTCGGAGGATAAGGACTTGTACAAAAGGGCATTGCTGTGCCTAACGATCGTCTTCTTCTTTGCGGCATCCTTGCTCGGATGTTCCGTCTCCGGCGATCAGAACACATTTGAAAAAGACAAAAAGCGCATCGTCTTTGTTTCTCCGCAGCTGGATTTTCCGGTATGGAACCAGGCAAAAGCCGGCTTTGAAAAGGCCATGGAGGAGTATGGGTTTTACGGGGAATGGGTCGGCGCGGACAATTGCAATATGGAGGATATGAAGCGTGAGATCAGTATCGCCGTTTCCGAGAACGTGGACGCGGTGATCACTTGCCCGCTGACGCCGTCTGAGTTTACCGAAACATTCGAAGAGGTGCGATCGAAGGGAATCCCCGTGATCACCCTATTGGTAGATGCGGAGTCACCGGAATTGCGAACCGCTTTCATCGCGCCCAATTACAAAGAATTGGGCCTGGAGCAGACCCGGGCGCTGCACGATAAAGTGGGCGATGAGATGAAGATCGGCGTGATCATGAGCGGGCTGACAACCGAAAATCAGATGATTCAGGTGGCGTGCCTGAAAGATTATATCAAAGACTATCCGAAGTCTGAGATCATCGCTTATGCCGAAGACTACAACAACCCGATCAACGGTATGAACATTCTTTTGGAAATGCTGGCGGAACACCCGGAGATGAATTCCCTTTTTGTCACCTCCGGAGACGCCGTACCAAGTTACGGAAAAATTGTTTTGGAAAACGATCTGCTGGGCAAACTTACCGTGATCGGCATGGACATCACAGAGGTCAATCTCAGCGCCGTGCAAAACGGAGGCGTATACGGCGTCATGGGACAGGATGTCTACAACGCAGGATATCTTGGCGGCAAATACGCGTTTCAATCTGCTCTTGGCGAAAACGTTCCTTCTTTGACCTATGTGGATCATGAGCTGATCACGAAGGAGAACATTGACGACTCAAAAATCATTCGGCCATGAATCAGAGACCGACCACTTTTAAAAGACGCCTCACTTCATTTATGCTGGTCGTCATTGCTGTTTTCAGTGCGATTTATGTCATCATGTTTATCGCGTTTTCATATTACAACGATCAGTACAGTGAAAACGTGAATAATTATTTTACTTACAACCGGCTTGCCAATGAAATCAATCGTGCCTCCGTTGAGTTCGATAATTATTTGCAAAACCCGTCCGAAACCGTATACGAAAACTATACGGATAGTATTGAAAAGGCGCGTTTGTCCGTAGCGGAATTAAAAACGGCCTCAGAGAACGAAAGACTTTATTATTCGATCGTGGGCCTGGAGGAGATGATTCTCTCTTATGCCGAAAAAAACGCGGACATCATCGACCAGATGGATACCAGCACGTTCCAGGATACCTATCGGGCACGCAGTGATTCGCTTACGATCTACAGCTATATCAATATTCGCATTTCGGATGCGATGGAACAGCAAACTGTGATATCGAAGGAGATCTTCGATCGACTCAATGTCAATTCACGTGAACTCTTTGTTCTAACGCTTTTGATTTTGGCCTCCGCCGTGATCTTTCTCTTGTTGTTTATTTTGAATTTTTCCAGAGGTATCTCCACGCCGGTCACGCAATTGTCTGAGTACGCGAAGCAAATCGCGGTGGGCGGATTTGACGCGCCGGATATCAAGGTGGAAAATTCGCTGGAACTGAACGATCTGGCAGCATCCCTGAATACCATGAAGGCAAAGCTGGGTGAATTGTTTGAGGAACAGCAGAGCAAAGTGCAATTGGAGGCCCGGCTTCACGAACGGGAACTGGAGAATTTAAGAATTTCCAATGAATTAAAGAATACGGAACTGAAAGTTTTGCAGGCGCAGATCAATCCGCATTTTCTCTTCAATACGCTGAATAGCATCAATCGGCTGGCGTTCTTGAATGACAACCATGAGATCGTAGCCATCATCGAAGCGCTTTCGGAAATGCTGCGGTACAGCTTGAACAAGATCAGCGGACCGATCACGCTGCAGGATGAGATCGACAATTTGAAGAGGTATATTTACATACAGCAAGTCCGGTTCAAGAAGAAGCTGAATATCGAATTAGACATTCATACCGAACATCTGGATATGGAACTCCCCTGTTTGATTTTGCAGCCTCTGGTCGAAAACTCCATCATTCACGGCCTTCGTTCCTATAATTACGACGGAGACGTCTATGTAAAGATTTTCGACGAACAGGAAGCGGCGATCGTAACCATTGCAGATACCGGAATCGGAATTGCTCCCGCAACACTGCTCAGTATGCAGTCTTTTTCAGCTACCGGGACCTTCACGCCGAACGATACAAAATCCACCAGCATCGGATTGTCCAATGTGGAGATGCGCCTGAGGCAGTATTTTGGCGTCGATGGTACCGTGCGCATCGAAAGCATCGAAAACGAGGGAACGACGATCACATTGACATTGCCTTTCACAAAAAACGCAAAAATTGCGGGGGGATTTTGAATATGTATAAAGTTTTGATTGTGGAGGATGAGGAACTCGAACGGACGTCCTTGGAAAAAGTGATCGCAGAATACTGCCCTGTGATCCGTGAGATCGATACCGCGGACAATGGGGACAGCGCGCTGGAATCGGTTCAGGCCGGGACGCCGGACATCGTTTTGATGGACATCCATTTGGGCAGCGCGAACGGGCTGGACTTATCCGATGTAATTTTGCGGGAATACCCGACGGTCAAGATCATTGTTATTACCGCGTATGACCAGTTTTCGTATGTACAGCGTGCCTTGAAGATCGGGGTTTCAGATTACATTTTGAAACCGGTGTCTACGGATGCCTTGATCAAAATCATCGAAAAGCAGATCAGCGTGATCGAAAAAGAGAAATGGATGGTGCTCAGGCAGGCAAGGCAGGATGACATCAATGAAACCGCAGAGGAATTGGTTCGTACTGCGTTTGTCGGCAATATCATTCACAATACCATCAACGAAAATATGGTAGATAGTTTGTCGACCATACAGTATCCGCGCAAAAGTATGGCTGTGTGTGTGATGGATTTTGTCATCCCCGGGATGACACTGATCGAAAATGACCGAACAGCCGTCAAGAAGATCTTATTTGATTTCCTCATGAAGAGGGAATACAAAGCGAAATTGGTCGGCGATGTTTTTCATTCAAATTTCATCACTTTGTGTTTATTCAGTGAGGATCCGGATGAAAATTGGGCATGGATCGCCAGGCAGATCCGGCATGATGTCGCCGCGGAATATCACATTTTTCTGGAAATGGGCATCAGTGACAAAACCTCGGATATCTATAAACTCGGCGGCTCCTTCAAACAGGCAATGCTGGCGCTCAAGGTCGGAAAGGATTCCATCAATCTTTATACCGATCATTTTGCGGATTACGGAGACTCGTTTTCGGAAGCGGATGGATTTTTAGCTGAGATCATACCCTATATGCTGGACGGACGGCTGCCGGAACTTGAATCAGCATTTGAACGCATGCAGACAGAATTGATCATCCGTGAGGAGTCGCTGTCGGGCAGCAAAATTTTTTGCAGCAAATTGTGGATCAGCCTGATCAAAGAACTTGAATCAAAAATCAGCCTAAAACAAGACGAGTACGAAAAACTCTTTTTGTCGACCATACTCCATGTGATGAATACAAGCAGTATTCAGGACAGTGTCGCCATCGTGAAGGAAAGCGTATTGGAGGCGACCGGATTCATCACAAGCGTTCGGGGTGAAAAGCTGTACCATATCACAAAACGCGCCCACCAATACATTGACGAGCATTTTACCGAGCCTTTGACTTTGAATTCTATCGCCGATGCTTTGAAGATCAGTTCCTATTATCTGAGTCATGTATTCAAAGAAAGTTTTGGCAGCACCATCATGGAATATCTCGGGAAAAAGCGGATTGAAGAATCCCGAAAATTGCTGATAGAGTCCGATCTTTCCGTGAAAGAAATCGCTACCGCGGTCGGATACTCAGACGCGAATTATTTTTGCCGGGTGTTTAAAAAATACAGTAATTTGACGCCGTCAAACTATCGGGAGGCAAACAAAGGGCTCACTTGACTGGGGGAGACAAAAGGGGACGGTTGTGCGCCACGAAGCGCACTTGATATATAACAAGATGTAGCTGTGCTGTAGAGATGATGGCGGCAGACCCGCCGAATTCGCCGTGCAGGCGGAGGATTCAAACCACCTTGT
>BNUG01000089.1 GCA_025997195.1 Clostridia bacterium
GAAGCGTTTGCGGGATCCGTCATAGGCGTTGGCGCTCAAAATGTGCATTTTGAGGAAGAAGGCGCCTATACGGGTGAAATCTCCGCAGTGATGCTGACGGAGATCGGCGTTGACTATGTGATAATCGGCCATTCCGAGCGCCGACAGTATTTTGCGGAAACAGATGAATCTGTCAACAAAAAATTGCACACTGCGTTCAAGCACGATATCGTGCCGATCCTCTGCGTGGGAGAAGTTCTTGAACAGCGCGACGCCGGCACACATTTTGAGGTGGTACAAAAACAGGTCGAATTGGATTTGGCGGATTTGAAGGACGCAGATGTGCGTCGCCTTGTGATCGCCTACGAACCCATTTGGGCCATCGGTACAGGCAGGACGGCAAGTCCGGAACAGGCCGAAGAAATGTGCGGGTTTATCCGCGGGGAAGTGGCGAAGCTCTATGACGCCGAAACGGCGGCGCAAGTCCGCATCCAGTACGGCGGTAGCGTGAAACCCGAAAACGCAAAGGAGATTCTTGGTCAGCCCGACATTGATGGCGCCTTGGTGGGTGGCGCGAGTCTCTTGCCTGCGGCATTTCTCGCGATCTGCGGGGCGTGAGGGTGAAAAACAACGATCTTTGCGTACGCGAATCAGTTTAAGGTAAAGGAGTAATAAGAAGGAGCAAAATGTTAGGAATATTTAGTATTATCGTACCGATCATCGCGGCGATTGCGTTGATCACGGCACTGTTGCTTGGTATATGGATAAAAAAACGCCCGGAAGGTACGCCTCGGATGTCAGAAATCGCGGGTTTTATCCGGACAGGCGCCATGGCTTTCCTGAAGCGTGAATATCAATTTATGATCGTTCTGATTGTCGTCATTTTCGTGGTGCTTGGCCTTGCTATCAATTGGACGACAGCTGTTCTTTTCGTGAATGGCGCTCTTTTTTCTGTTCTTGCCGGTTTCTTTGGCATGAAGGTCGCGACCTGGGGCAATGTACGCACGGCGAGTGCCGCCAATGATCACGGCCTGCCGGCAGCTTTAAAAGTTGCCTTCCGCAGCGGCGCGGTCATGGGACTCTGTGTTGCCGGTCTTGGCCTTTTGGGACTTGGCTATCTGTATGTAATCATGGGTGCTCAGGTGGCGAATGTCATCACCGGTTTCGGACTCGGCGCTTCCTCGATGGCGCTGTTTGGACGCGTTGGCGGCGGCATCTATACAAAGGCAGCTGACGTCGGCGCAGACTTGGTCGGCAAAGTAGAAGCGGGAATTCCTGAAGATGATCCGCGTAATCCCGCTGTTATTGCGGATAATGTGGGCGACAATGTGGGCGACGTTGCGGGCATGGGTTCCGATTTGTTTGAGTCCTATGTCGGCTCGATCATCTCTGCGGTCACGCTTGCCGCATTTTTGCCGCAAATCGTGCCCTGGTTTGGTAAGATTTCTTCGGCGGGAATTTTTCAGAGTTTTAATATGTCGTCTACCGGCGGCCCGGAAGGCATCGTTTTCCCGTTGATTCTGTCCGCGCTTGGCGTCGTGGCTTCCATCATCGGCATCTTCTTTGTACGCGGTAAGGACGGCGGGAATCCTGCAACGGCGCTCAATTTGGGTACTTACGTCAGTTCTGCGATCGTCGTCATCGCTTCCCTTGTTTTGAGCAAGGTACTCTTTGGGAATTTCAACTGTGCCATTGCGATCATCGCCGGTCTGATCGTAGGCGTTGCCATTGGCAAGATCACGGAGATCTATACGTCGTCAGATTACAAATATGTCAAGCACATCGCACAACAATCGCTGACAGGCGAGGCGACCACGATCATCAGCGGCATCGGTGTGGGTATGCTCTCGACGATCTGGCCCATCATCTGCATTGCGATCGGCATCTTTGTCGCAAATGGTTTTGCGGGTCTCTATGGCATCGCGCTCGCGGCTGTCGGCATGCTGTCCACAACGGGTATGGTCGTAGCGGTTGACGCTTACGGTCCGGTTGCGGACAATGCGGGCGGCATCGCGGAAATGGCAAAACTGCCGGAAGACGTGCGCCAGATCACCGACAAACTCGACTCCGTTGGCAATACGACGGCGGCCATCGGCAAAGGTTTTGCGATCGGCTCCGCTGCGCTCACCGCATTGGCGCTTTTCGCGGCTTATTCGCAGGTCGTTGGTCTTGACCTGGCATCCTTCAGTTTGCTGGAACCACTCGTTGTCATCGGTCTGCTCCTTGGCGCCATGCTGCCGTTCGCGTTTGGCGCTTTGACCATGAACAGTGTGGGGAAGGCAGCCTATCAGATGATCGAAGAGGTTCGCCGGCAGTTCCACGCCGACAAGGGGATCATGGAAGGGACCTCGATTCCGGACTACGCCCGCTGCGTTGATATTTCGACGAAAGCGGCGATCAAGGAAATGATCATTCCCGGCTTGCTTGCCATCGTGGCACCGCTGGCTGTCGGCTTACTCCTGGGGCCGGCCGCCCTCGGCGGTTTGCTGGCAGGTGCTGTTGTTACCGGTGTTCTGCTTGCCATTATGATGGCAAATGCGGGCGGTGCTTGGGACAATTCAAAAAAATATATCGAGGAAGGTCATCACGGCGGTAAGGGGAGCGCGGCGCACAAAGCCGGCGTTGTCGGCGATACCGTCGGCGATCCGTTCAAAGATACAGCCGGGCCTTCGATGAATATCCTCATCAAGCTCATGACGATCGTTGCGGTCGTATTCGCGCCGATTTTTGTACATAGCTTGCTCGGATAATGGCGCCGGAACCGGAAAAGTATTTTCGGAATTTTTCGACAAATTTCGGAAAATGTAGAAATTAGACTTGCACAATATGGATGGATATGTTAATATTCATCCACATATTTGATATAGTAACGGAGGGAAACATACGTGTTATTGTTATTGAAAATATTGTTGTTGGCCGCGAGCGTTGTGCTCATTGCTTTTGTTCTTTTGCAGCAGGGCAACAGCGCAGGTCTGTCCGGCTCGATCGGCGGCGGTGCCGAGCAGCTTTTCGGCAAGAAGAAAAGCCGGGGCTGGGAGCGGTTTTTTACCAGGATCACCATCGTGGGAGCGATTGTTTTTATCGCAGTCTCGCTTACGCTGGTGGCGCTCGAATAGAAATTAGCGCTCTTCGGAGCGCTTTTTTAGTTTGTTAGCGGTATGTCATGAAAAGAAAAGGAGGTTCTATATGGCAGAATTTACACAATCACAGAGGGGTGGGCTTTACGAGCTCACGGAATCCACCAGGGCGCAACTGGTAGATTCAAAATACTTCAATGCCGATCTTGCACCTACCTCGTTCGCGGAGCGAACCTGGAATACTTATCATATTTCGATGCTTTGGGTCGGCATGGCCATCTGTATCCCGTCCTTTATGATGGCATCCGGCGCGGTCGGTTACGGTCTTCCTGTTTGGGCGGCGGTTCTCAATGTTATTCTCGGTAACGCAATCATCCTTGTTCCTATCCAACTCAACTCGCATGCCGGTACGCGGTACGGGATTCCGTTCCCGGTCTTTTCCCGTTTGACTTTCGGGATGCGCGGCGCGCAGATTCCGACGATTTCGAGAGCGATCACCGCTTGCGGCTGGAATATGGTGCAGTCCGTGACGGGCGGCGCCGCCTTGCTGTTCATGCTCAAGGCTTTGGTTCCTGCCTTCAATGATTTGGCGACGAGCGCCCAGGTCGTGGCCTTCCTGATTTTCCTGGCTCTGTCCGGCTGGCTTACCGCTTCCGGTCACAAAGCGATTCGGGTCTTTGAGTCTTTCAGCTCACCGGTTCTCATCGTTCTCTCCGTTCTGCTGCTCGTCTGGGCGGCGCTGCTCGCGGGCAATGCCGGATTTTCGTTCGGAGACGTGTTCTCTTCCAATCTCAGCGCGGGCGGTCTTACGGATAAGAGTCAATATGTCTACTGGTTCATGTTTGCCCTGAACGGCAACATCGGCTTCTGGGCGACGATGGCCTTGAATATCCCCGACTTTTCGCGCTATGCGAAGAGCCAGAAAGTGCAGTTCCGCGGTCAGATGTACGGTATGCTTCCGGGCATGGCCTTCTGCGCGATCGTTGGTGCGTTCTATGCACAGGCGACATTCCTGTCGCTTGGTACGGCTTACTTTAGCCCGGTCGATGCTCTCGGCGTGATCAATGACGGCAGTACGCTGATGCGCGTCGTCGTCTTCATCGTTGGTATCGGTGTGGTATTTGCGACCCTGACGACAAACATCGCCGCCAATGTCGTAGCGCCGGCAAACGGGTTCTCCAACCTGAATCCGAAGAAGATCAGCTACAAGGTCGGTACATTGATTGCCTGTCTTGTGGCGGTCGTCTACTACCTACCCTTCACCTTCTCCGCCAGCTTCGGCGGTTTCATGTTCAACTTCCTGAATGTATACGGCGGTTTCCTGGCGCCGTTGGCGTCGATCTTCATCATCGACTACTACATCATCAAGAAGCGCAACGTGGACGTGGCTTCGCTGTACAGTGCGAGTGTGAACGGCCGGTACTGGTACAGCGGCGGTTTCAATCCCAGCGCGGTCATCGCGTGGGTCGCCGGCGCGATCCTGCCGACGCTCATCTCGCTGATTCCCGCCCTCAACGTGGGCGCGCTGTCGTGGATCAATGCGAACGCCTACCTTTTCGCCTTCTTTGTGGCGCTGATCGTATACGCGCTCATCATGCCGCGTAACCATGTGTCTACGCTGAGTGATGCACAGGAAAAAGAGATCACACAAGATATTATCGCCTAAGCACTGTGTAGGCATTTACAAATCAGATACGGCGGCGCGGTGTATACCGCGCCGCTTTGTGGTAAAATACTTTTCCGTTATGGAAGGCGGGAGCAACACGTGAAAATTGCAATTGCAGGAGCCGGGAAACTCGGACTTCGGATCATAGAAATACTAATGGGCGGAGATCATGCGATCACACTCATCGACAAGGATGAGGCTTTGATCAGCAGGCTGTCTGCTACCATGGATGTGACTCTGGTGGCCGGCAACGCGAAAGAAGTCAGTTTGCTTGAGGAAATCGGCATCAGTGATTTCGATTATTTTATTACGACAACGGATCGTGATGAAAAAAACATCGTCATTGGCGCGGCCGCGAAAAAATTAGGGGTACCGAGGGTCATCGCTCGCATCCGCGACCCCGAGCATATGGATCAGTACGAATTTCTAAAAACCACCTTCGGGATCGATTATATCGTAAATCCCGATCGCTCGGTGGCGGAGGAAATCACGAAATATCTCGTGGAAAAATACGCGATCATGGGTGGGCTTTTGCATGCGGGGCATGTGTCAATGCTTGAATTTGCCGTTGACAAAAAGCCTGGGTTGATCGGAGAGCCTATCTTTGCGGCCAGAAAAATACTGATTTCACAGGGGATGTCACTTTGCGCAATTTCGAAAAACG
>BNUG01000090.1 GCA_025997195.1 Clostridia bacterium
GTCTGCGGCTGCGGATTCGCCGTTTCGCACGGTTGCGCAAGCTCTGTCGCTTCCTCATTGCGAACCATAAATGTAGAGGCCGGAGGCAATTCTCCGTCCAATCCCTCATAAAAGGCCAGATCCGGGTCCGCCGCCGCTCGTTTCAACGCATCCCTGAAACGTTTTTCATCCAATTGATTCATCCCTCTCGCTCCCTATTGTGATTTCGCCGTCGCGCGCAGTTTCACGAGCGCGCGCCGCAGCTGAGACTTCACCGTGTTGTAGTTGGTTCCGCGCAATTCGGCGACTTCTGTCAGCGCGATCCCGTAGGCATAGTGAAGGAGGAGAAGCTGCTGATCGTCTTCCGGCAATTTGGCGAGCAAGCCCTTTAACTGATCGGCATCGCAAATCGCATCCGGAAAACGGGACTCCTCCTCATCCTGCGAATCATAGGCGCTGTCCTCGTCGTTCAGCGAAACCGAATCCACAGTCTGAACCTGGGTTCGCGCGCTGTAATAACGCTTGGCCTCATTCCGCGCGATCGCGTAGAGCCAGGCGCGCGCGGCGCCCTCTTCTTTCAGACTTCCAAGATAGCGCCAGGCGTTCATCCAGGTATTCTGGAAGACGTCGTTCGCCGCCTCGGCATCCCGGCGCGCAATCGTGAAAAGAAAGCGCTTGATCTCCGGCGCATACCGCTCATACAGTTTTTCAAATAGGGTTTGATTGGTATCCATACGATAAGTATACCAAACCCCTTCGCCAGATGCCGCCATTGCTGTGAATGTCATCAAAAAGCCTCCATCCTTCTGTAAGGTAGAGGAGCCGTTTTCTAAAAAAGGTGCGCTGAGTAGGATTCAAAGTCCCGATTCAAAGTCCCTTACTCAGCGCATTTTAAGACCGTTGACATTGACAAAGGTTCGTGCTACGCTATTTATAGACCGACGGTCGGTCTATAAATGGAGGAAGTATCATGCGCGTAATAAAAGAAGCGGCGGAACGTAAAAACGAAATACTTGACGCGGCGGAAAGCCTGTTTATTGCCAAGGGTTATGAAAATACTACAATCAACGATATTCTGAGCGCAACAGATATTGCCAAAGGGACATTCTATTATCATTTCAAGTCAAAAACAGAAGTTTTGGACGGAATGATCAAAAGACGCGGCGATAGGAACATCGATGCGGCGAAAGCCATCGTGGGCACCGACAAAATGAATGCGGCGGAAAAGCTGCTCTCCATTATGTTCGCGCAAAAGCCGGGAAACGAACATCAAGAACAGCTTATTGCGGTATTGGAAAACGCTGAGAACTCGCGAATGTTCGTGAAAAGCCTTACGGATATTCTTGACAGGCTTGCCCCCATTGTAGGTGATGTGGTTACGCAAGGCGTTACGGAGGGATTGTTTTCGACGCCGTTCCCAAGAGAAAGTGCGGAAATTCTGCTTGCCGCCGCTCACTCGCTTTTCGACAACCCTGATTTGCGTTGGACTCAGGATGAAATGAGGGAAAAGATTGCCGCTTTTCTAACCGCTGCCGAGCGGATCATAGGAACTGCTCCCGGGACGTTTTCTGCAATGACTCAACTATTTGGAACCGAGAGATGAGTGTGAGGAACAGTAAATCGTTTCGCAATTTTCTTATATTATGGTCAGGGGATTTTGTTGCCAACATCTGCAGCGGGCTGACCGCTTTTGCGCTGGGCGTATATGCGTTTGAGCAAACAGGAAGCGCCACGAGCGTTGCGCTGATTACGCTGTGCGCCTTTCTTCCTACCGTTCTGTTGAATCCCATCGCCGGGGTGCTGGCCGACCGTTATGACCGGCGGCTAATGATGATTTTGGGTGACGGTCTTTCTGTTTTGGGTTTGGTTTATATCCTGTTTGCGGCCGCTTCGGGAGCGCCCGCCATTTGGCAAATCTGTCTCGGTGTGGGCATTAGTTCCGTTTTTGTCGCATTGCTGGAACCGTCCTGCAAGGCGACAATAACAGACCTTCTGACTCAGGAAAAATTCGCAAAAGCCAGCGGCCTTGTTCAGCTTGCGGGGTCGGCAAAGTATCTTCTTTCGCCGCTGATTGCGGGATTTCTACTAACATTCACAGGCATCGAAACAATACTGTTTATCGACATCGCAACACTTGCGGTTACCATCCCCACAACACTGTTCATTAAGAAGGGCATCGCGAAGGCGGAGCGAAACAAGCAGAGCTTTTTCAAAGACTTTGCGGAAGGCTGGCGGGTTATTACGACCAATCGGGGCGTGTTACTCGTGATTGTCATGATCTCCATAGCCACATTTTACATAGGCTTTGTCCAAACGCTGTTTATGCCGATGATGCTTTCACTCACCGACGCGAAAACACTCGGTGCAGTCGAATCCATCAGCGCCGTTGGTATGCTGATAAGCAGCTTGGTGATCGGTATGGTCACGATTACAAAAAAGTATGTCAAGCAGCTTATCGCAGGATTTGCGCTTGCGGGCCTGTTCATCGCGCTCATTGGATTTACGCCGAACATTTTCATCATCGGCGGGGCAGGTTTCCTGTTTTTCGCGGCGCTGCCTTTTGTCAACACAAGCGCGGATGTGCTTGTCCGCCGGAACATCCCGGAGGATAAACAAGGCCGGGCGTGGGGACTGATCGGCATCCTTTCGCAATTCGGGTTTCTTGTCTCTTACGCCGTTTCCGGCCCACTGGCGGATGATATCTTCAACCCGATGTTAGTGGACGGCGGCGTATTGTCGGGGACGGTCGGTCGGGTCATCGGAACGGGGGAAAGCCGGGGAATTGGGCTATTGTTGATTGTGTCGGGGCTTTTCGTTACGGTTTTAGCGGTTTGTATGAGAAAAGTCAAGGCGATAAGAAGTTTGGAGGACGATGCAAAATGAACCATCAAAATTATAAATATAGACCCATTCGCTTTTATATCACCGTGTTTTTTTGCACCTGGCTTTTCTGGATTCCCGCCGCGTTCGTATCCGCGGAAACCGGAATGGCGCTTATGCTGTTCGGACTGCTCGTGCCGCCGATCACGGCGCTCGTATTTGTTATGACCTCGAAAAGCGACGCGCTGAAAAACGATTACAAACAAAAACTGATTGGCATGTTCCGCATCAAGCCTCTCATTGTGTTGACGGCTATCGCCTTGTTTTTTGTGATAATCTGCGCGTCCATTCTGCTTTCCACACTCTTTGGAGAATCTCTCGGCCAATTTGCGCTGGCGGACTTTTCCTTTTCGAGCAACGGAGCAACCGCCCTGCTGACAATTATTTTGGCGGCTTGTTTTGAAGAACTTGGCTGGCGCGGTTACGCCGAGGATGCGATCGCCAATTATTGCAGTTGGTGGAAAGAGTCCATTCTATTTGGTCTGGTTTGGGCGCTTTGGCATTTGCCGCTATTTTTTATTCCTGACACCTATCACTATAATATCTTGCAACAAAGCCCTTGGTTTGCGCTTAATTTTTTCGTGTCGATTCTGCCGCTTGGCTTTCTTGTCACTTGGGTTTATGTGAAGAACAACCGGAGCATTTTCGCCACCGCGATTTTTCACTTCTTTGTCAATTTTTTGCAAGAGAAAATCGCAATGACACAGACTACAAAATGTGTTGAAACACTTGTGCTGTTCGTGGCGGCAGGCGTCATCGTGATTGCCGATAAAGATATGTTCTTTGAAAAATCTCATATCGGGCGCTTGCTGCCGGAAGAGAAAACAAAATAAAAGACATATAACTCCTCTTGTCTATGGCTTTCATCACAAGAGAAAATTAGCACTCGTTACCATAGGTTATGTATTACTAGTGGTCATAATTATACTTGACATCCCCCTGACAGCCCTGACAGCCCTGGAGATCGGAATGTCAGAGGGACGTCAGACTGTGTGAAAACTTTATCATTCTGCGCTGTAGAGCCCGGCACCCGGGTCAAAGAGCATGGAGGGGCTGATGGCTTGCTCGCCGATGCGCATTTCGTAGTGGAGATGCGGACCTGTGGAGTAGCCTTCGGAGCCTACTTCGCCGATCAGTTCGCCTTTTTCGACCATCGCGCCCGTGGTCGTATGGAGCGCGCTCATATGGTAATAATAGGACTTCAGGCCGCCGCCATGGTCGATGACGACGGTGTTTCCGGTATTCAGCAGGTCTTCGGCCAGCAGGACTTTACCGGCGTTACCGGCGTGGACGGGCGTACCTTCCGGCACGGCAAAGTCCATGCCGTAATGGCTGCGTTTTGTGCCCTGATCTCCGTTCGTGATGCGGATTTCCCCGAACTGTGTGCTGATGAACCAGCGATCGCCCAGATCGACGGGCATTTCGAAATAGCCCTGCCAGTAGATTTCTTCGGAAATCAGCGGCATCAGACCGCCTACCTTTTCACGGAATTCCGCGACGGCCGTTCCGGTGATCGCTTCGGCGACGGAGGGAACGCTGGTGTCGATGATCAGGTTTTGAAAGTCGTAGTCGTAGAGGCTGACGGTGACGGATTCCTCATAGGTCTGATCACCGGCCGTCGCTTTGACTGCATAAGTGCCGGGGGCGCGGTGATTGGAAACCGGAATCTCGGCGAGCCAGTTGGCCAGACCCGGGACCGTTTCAAAGGATGGATCCACAGCGCCGGGGAGAACCTTCGCGAAAGTCGCGGGGCCGAGCTCAGTCTCGAGGGTCGGAACGACGCCTTCCGGGACATTGCGCAGACTCAGCGTATAGATGTCGCCCTGCTGCAGTTCCCCTCGGCCGGCCTTGAAGATCGGCGGCGGAATCGTGACGGAAAAAGACGCGCGGTAGGTGACTGTCGCGGTCGTTACCGTCTTCGCCTTGTCCGAAGTCTTCGGGTCGTCCGCCCCGTTTCCTGATTCAGAACCGGATCCGGCGTCGGCGTATTCGCCGGTAATCATGATTTCGTAATTGCCGGCCTCCGTGATCGGGTATACACCGCCGTTCGGAGCAGTCAGCGGCGGCACGGCGGCGTCTGAATCCGCAAGCGGCGTATCTCCGTAAGCGGCAGCCGAGATCTCGTTTCCGGCATCGTCAACCTGCGAAATATTCACGGTATAGGTATAGTTCATCGTCCCCGGCATATCGACAAGGAGTTCATAAGGCAGCGATCCCACCTCGCCGAGCGGGATCGCCTCCGGCGTTTTGACACGAGCGCCTATCTTGTGTTCGATCCAGCCTTCGGCCCCGCCGTCCGATAAATCAAATTTGAAATTTTTGTGCAGCAGACCGCCCAATACAGGAACACGGCTCTCAAGCTCACCCGCACCCGGCGATGGGATTCAACAGAAC
>BNUG01000091.1 GCA_025997195.1 Clostridia bacterium
CTGTGTACGCGACCGTTCCTTGCCGGTGGTTTGAAAGCCAGTTTGTGATTCTGCCGGTCAATGGCGATCCGTATGTGTACGGGATGACGAGTTTTTCTCCCTATGTCATGCGGCAGGAAATGCCCTGGCTGAAAGACAAGATCTTTGCGTCTCCGGGTTCGACGAAGATGAACAACACGCTGGAAGGCATCGAGGGCGTGATCGATACGATCAACGCGATCGTACGCGAACACGGTTTGGAGAACCTGCCGGTCGGACTTGACGGCTGCACTTCGGAATTCCTCGTTGGGGAAGGTCTTTCGAAGAAGGGGCTCAAGGCCGTCGACGGCAAACGCTGCATGTTCGACGCCCGTATGGTCAAGAATAAGGATGAGGTCGAACCCTTCTTGATGTTATTTTCGATCCCGCCAAGGCTGTCAAAAACCTGCTGTACCATCACATCGACACTGGGGTCTTTTGCGATAGCGACGATTGCTTTTTTACTCATATCTGCCTCCTAACTCTAATACCTTATAACCGGAACCGGCCCTCAATAACGAATTTATTATTTGCTTAGCTTTCAGTAGTTTCCTCTACCAGCTTTTCTTCCGCCTGGAAGTCGCGGTTGTAGGCGCCTTCCTTCACTTGTCGGATCAATAGCAGGTCGAACGCGATCAGGATGATGAAAATCACATACGCCGCCCGCAGCGTACCGAACAGGGAAAGTGCAATCGCATTGATGACAAAAGCGATGGAAGTGAAGAATCCCTGGATTGGGAACACCACGCTGTTGACCTTCGAAAAACCATGGCGGCCGAAGACGTTGGCCGGAAGAGAGACTGTGAAGTTCGCCGATCCGCCGATTGCCGCACCGATCATCACGACGGAAAGGTAAATTCCAAACTGGGTTTCCGAAACATTCGCCGCCAGTGCGATGATCTCCCAAGCGACGAAAATGTACATTGATTTCTTTGTACCTAATTTCTGATCGATTACCCCGAAAGCCCAAGACCCAACAACGCCGATGAGGGCCAAGACCGTCATCATCGCGACTGCCTGTCCTTCTTCGAATCCGAGCGAAACATTGCGGACGACAAGCTGTGTCATGATGCCCGTGGTGATGAGCTGAATGATGCCCGTGCTCGTAGCACTGAGCCACAGCTGCTTGTTCTTCAAAAGCGCTTTCGTCGTCCAGCCACCGTCTTCATCCAGATTGTCTGTGAAATATTCTTTCCTGTAAGTCGCTTCATCTACATTGTCCGGGAATACTCCGCGTTCCTGTGGTGTGTTCTTCACGAAGATCAGCCCGATGACGCCGAGGATGATCGTCAGGATGCCGGGGAGCATGACGCCTCTTGTCAAGCCATAGCCGCCCACCAAAAGGGCGATCAAGGGCACATAAAATGCGGAGGCAAGATTGTGTCCCATCGTCGTGTATCCCATGACGATGCCCCTCTTTTTCGGGAACCAGTTTGCGACCAGGATCCCGCCGCTGATATAGCCGGCGGACATCATGGATCCGCCAAGAACGCAAAGCACGACCGCATAGGACGCGAGCGTGTTCACCTGCCCTACCATAATATAGGCAAGACCGCCGATGACCAAGCTCAGCGTCGAGGCCTTTACGGCGCCCAGTTTTCGGTTGATCTGCCCGAAGAGGATAAAGAGAATAACGCCGACAATACCTGCGATCGTACTCATACTGAGAACGAGGGGATAGTCGATCCCAGTCTTTGCCGCAAAGGCCGGCGCCGTGAAATTCTGTCCGTCGTTTACCATGCCAACAAAAAACCAAAACATAAGTCCGCAATAAATGATAATAAACCAGCCGCGGCCTCCAAAGCCGCCGATCGACGTTCTTGTTTTTGATGGTTGAGCCATTTCTTTGTCTCCTTTTACTGCAAGTGTTTCCGAACTCTTCCTATTGTTTTCCTGCTTGTTTTCACCTCGTTTTTTCTGCGCCGCTTCCCCTTTCTACGAATCTTCACCTCCTTCCGCTTCAAATATTTCTGCACCTTTGTGAAGCATCTCATCCCAGGTTTTAAACCCCGAAACCTCCGTGACAAACGTGTCAAACCGGCTCCTTGAATACACCAATATCTTGTCGTCCCAGTTGACGATCACGGCGCTGGAAAACATGAATTCCTCAAACGAATTGCAGTTGGTATAGGTCTGCATGAATTTGTCGTTGAAAATGAGTTCGAGATTTGCCCGGGTCTCCGCAGAGAAAGGGATGCGCACAACATCGCCGTCGTAACCGAGCAGGGTCATCGTATCCTCTTTTGAATGCTTTGCCATTTGCCTTAGTTCCCCCAATACTCTCCGGGCGTGCATTTGAACGGCTGATTGAGCGGGCAAGATGCGATGCAAACGCCGCAATTCGTCCCGACTTTCACCCACTGCCTTCTGCATTTATCATGTTCCATCGGCCATTGCCGTACCTTTTGATGCGAATAAAGCCCTCTCGGATGAACACTCATATCTGCATCTTTGCTGATCGCGCCCGAAGGGCACCGCTCCGCACAGACGCCGCACGATTTGCACTTCTCAACTACGCCAAATGTGATCGGGCTGTCTGCCTCGAGCGGCAGATCCGTGATCACTTTTGCAATACGGCAGCAGGTGCCGTACACCGGATGCGCGATCTTGTCGTTTCGGGTCGGTTCGCCCAAGCCGGCGTCGATGGCCAGCGGCACATTCAGCGCCAAATCATTCGAACTGGGGATCGCGTGCCTGCCAAGGCCGCGGAGAAATTCCGCCATCGCCATCGTGGTGTAACTGATTTGTGAATAACTGAGAAATGTCGTGGCCGAATGTGTCAACACGGGCGCTGTCATCACGCCCGCGCGCTCCATCGGAAAAATCATCACGATGGCATATTTCATGGAGGCCGGAATCACTTTGACGCCATCCGGCAGAGAGGTCGGCGCCGTGAACTGCTCATAGCCGGGTTCATCGCTAAAGCAAATCGGAAACGATGTTTTCTTTGACCGGTCATAATACCGGCTGTATACGAACTGCCGGTCAAGTTCACAGATTCCGACGTCCCCCGCGCCAAGCAGTTTCGCGATATTTTTGACGATCGCCGTATTTTGCACGGCGCTGCCGTCCCATTCCGGAAACGCACCGTGCCGTACTTCCAGACCGCTTTCGCTTCTGGGTATGGCGCTCCACGACGTGCCGCCCACGTCGGAGGTGTTTATCTCAAAACTCGTAGCGGCAATATTTGTCGTGGTCGCCATATAGAGAGCCCAATCCAGCGGGCCATACCCGGGTACGCCTCGTTCCATCAGCTTCGTACGGTTGCTCTTTTGTTCTTCAAACGTGAGTCCGCCGAAATCCGGATTCCAATCGCCCAAATAAATCAGATTGTTTTTCTGGTCGAATCGTTCAAATCCGGGCTGAACATACGAGCCGGCTTTTTGTCCGGGCTGAATCGACATGATTTATTTCAGATCCTTCGTCACTCTGATTAGATATTCCCGCAGGCTCTGATTTGAGTGATCGATCTGCTCTTGTGTCCAGGTCTGATACCCCTTTCCGGTTTTGAATCCGAGCTCACCTTTTTCCACATGCTCCTTCAGCAGCTTCGAGGGCGCCTTTGCGCTTTCCAGATAGGGGAAGATATAGGTATGGATGTTCAGTGCCAAATCGAGGCCGGTCATGTCCGCATTTTCGAAGATGCCAAGATGCGGCCAGCGCAGTCCCGGCCCGTATTTGAGCGCTTCGTCGACGGTGGCAGGATCCGCGATCCCATTCTCTACCATTGACAGCGCCTCACGCCAGATCGCATGCTGCAGCCGATTGGCGATGAATCCCGGCACGTCCTTTTGACATTTCACCGGCTTCTTCCCGACTTTCCGGAGCAAATCCATCGTGATCTCTACGACTTCATTGTCCGTTTTTTCGGCTTTGACGATTTCGACCAACGGAATAAGGAAAGGCGGGTTCCAAAAATGCGTCCCAACGACCCGCTCCGGATGTTTGCACTTCAGCGCAATTTCCGTTGGGCTCATGACGGACGTATTCGTCGCATAGATCGTATCGTCCTGCGTCAACGGCTCCAGTTCTGCAAATGTATCCTGCTTGATCTCCATCACTTCCGGTACGCATTCGATGATAAAATCGGCGTCTTTCACCGCTGCCGCCAAATCGTCCGTAAAGGAGATCCGGCTCAGGACGCCTTCTTTTGCCGCCTCCGTCAGCGCGTCATTTGCGATAAGCAAATCAAGATTCTTGATGATCGGCGCGTAGGGCTCGTCGTGTACCTTCCGTGAGCGTACGGTAACTTGGATATCTTCGGCACCCGCAAAAACCTGTGCCAGTCCAACGCCCATAAGCCCGGCGCCAAGAACCACAACATTTTTTACTTCCATGTATTCTCTCCTCTTTGTAAGACCACAAAATCGTCAGGATTTCTGCTGACAAGAGGATTATATTACGTTATATACGGGTAGATTGGTTATGATTTCGCAGTTGTTGATACGCAAATGGTATTATTGATTATAGGCCTTAAAAACACTATCTAGGAATTTGATGAGCAGCGGATTGTTGTTGTCAGGGGACCACGCAACGCCGATCCCCATGATGGGATCGATGTCCGGCAGCTTGAAAAACTGAAATTCTTCATTCTCAAAATAAATATAGTTTTCATCCACAAACGAGATACCGTTTCCGCGAAGCAGCTCGAAAGCTCTCGTTTGCTGCGTTTCCACCACTTTGATGTTGTCTGTATTGAAACCGTATTTTTTGCACATCTTCTCTACGAAAGGCGCATAATACGGAAGTCGATTGTCCAGGGTGATGATCGTCTCATTCAGAAAATCACGGATGTCCGGTTCCTTATTGTAGAGCCGGTGCTGCTGCGAAAAGACGATCCCCGGATATAACTCAAAAAGATTTTGAAACTTCATTCCTGCCTGTTCGAACATTTCCCGCCCAAGCGTTGAAAAAAACACCGCATCGAACCGCTGTTCGAGCAAGCCATGATAAAGTTGGATCAATTCATTTTTCTCGATCAGGATTTCGCCTCTGGGGATCTTCGCTTCGACCTTCTTCATCAGAGGCAGCAGATAGCGGTCGCTCCGCGTCGCGCTGTTGTCGCCGATATACAAGCTCTTGT
>BNUG01000092.1 GCA_025997195.1 Clostridia bacterium
CGCGTTCATCCATCTGCATACAATAGGCATCGGACAGCGACCGGGCGATTTCCTCGTCCAGTCCGCCGCGAATTGCTGCACGCGATACCATTGTGACCAAAGCGACAAAGAGATATTTGTTTTGCCGTACAGGATCCGAGGACAGTTGGCCGATCTTTCCCTGCAGCGGTTCACTGAGTCTGCGCTTGAGTTCGGCGGTGTCGCCTGCCGTGATCGCGTCCATTGCTGCTGTTTCATAGCTGGTGGGCGTATGGAAATCATAAGCTTCCCGGTTTGTGAAAATATTGTTGGTTAGGACAGCTTCGGACGCCTGCGAACTAACATTGATGGATGCGCTGTCAAAAATGATTTCATCGGGCCTGATCTCGACGCCCGTGATCAATCCGATGGCCAAGGACATCAATCCCGCGAATCGGAGATAGGGAACGACAAAACTTGTAACTTCCGTGCTGATTTTTGACAAATCATTCAAATATTCAGTTGAATTTACAGGGCCTAGCAGGAAAATCTGCTTCTCGCTGAGCGCAACGGCACCGACAAGCATGCCGGAATCAAAACTGAGAATTGTCGGCAGAGATTTGCCGGCGCCACGGTTTTGGTACTGGTTGCGACATTCGGCGACAAATTTGCTGGAATAAAGGCCTTCTTCTATGCCGCTTGGCAGGATCAAGGCTTCATCATCTGCGCCCGCAATACAGGCTGGGATGCCGAGACCTTGATATATGGTGTTGATTGCATTTTCTTTGTTCACTGATACCCCCTTATCCTAAAGGTTAAAATTATTGTCAATTATTTTATACTACAATCCGAAAAATAGTGCAAGTTTTTTTTAAGAAAAAAGAGAAGAAATTATAATGTTTGTTGGTCGGTAGGTATTGAGTGAATATTTCGAAAAATTCTAAAAATCAGAAATAATTATTGACAGGCATCGATTACACGATTATTATCTTAAGTATACTATAAACATAGAGACGCGGTAGAAAATCCGAGTGCGGCGAGGAGAAAGGATAGTTCGATGGGCGAATATTATGATTTGGCGAAGGCGTACGAGAGCGATGTATTCAATGACGCAGTAATGAAAGAGCGGCTTCCGAAGGATGTCTACAAGTCCCTGACGACGTCGATCAAAAAAATGTCTCCGATCGATCCTGGTATTGCGGACACGGTTGCGAATTCCATGATGTTGTGGGCCATCGAGAAGGGCGCGACGCATTATACACATTGGTTCCAACCTATGACCGGGAATACTGCAGAGAAGCACGAATCTTTCATTAATTTTGTGGGCGACCGTAAGTTGGTTCTTGAGTTTTCCGGAAAAGAACTGATCAAAGGCGAACCGGACGCTTCCAGCTTTCCGACCGGCGGCGTGCGTGAGACCTATGAAGCCCGCGGCTATACCGCTTGGGATCCGACCTCTCCGGCTTTTGTGAAAGGGCATGTACTCTACATCCCGACGGCGTTTTGCAGCTACAGTGGCGAGGCGCTTGACAAGAAAACGCCGCTGTTGCGTTCGATGCAGGCCATCGACAAGCAGGGCAAGCGTATTTTGACGCTTTTCGGCGATAAAGCCGATACCGGTATCGTCACGAACTGCGGCGCGGAGCAGGAATATTTCCTGATCGATGAGTCGATGTATGAAGCTAGGCCCGACCTCGTATATGCGGGTCGTACGCTCTTTGGCGCACCGCCGTCCAAGGGGCAAGATCTGGATGATCATTATTTCGGTGTGATCAAGCCGCGGGTCGCGGCCTTTATGCAGGATCTTGACGAAACGCTCTGGTCGCTTGGTATTGCAAGCAAAACCCGGCACAATGAAGTGGCGCCGGCACAGCATGAAATCGCCTCGATTTTCGAAAGTGCCAACCGTGCGACCGATCACAATCAACTCATCATGGAGACGCTGAAAAGCGTAGCGCCCCGACATGGGCTCGTAGCTCTTACGAATGAAAAGCCGTTTGCGGGCGTCAACGGCAGCGGCAAGCACTGCAATTGGTCCATCGCGACGACGAAGGGTGAAAACCTGCTGGATCCCGGCAAGACGCCGGAAACCAACGCGCGGTTCCTGCTCTTCCTTTCCGCTGTGATCAAGGCGGTCGATCTTCATCAGGATATGCTGCGCCTCTCTGTCGCGACGGCAGCCAACGACCATCGGCTCGGAAAGGCGGAAGCGCCGCCAGCCATCATCTCGATCTTTCTTGGCGATGAACTCAGCGATATTCTCGACGCTCTGAAAAAGGGCGGCAAGGCGTCTTCCAAAGCGCACATCAGCATGAACATCGGCGTGGACGTCCTGCCGCAGTTCCCGAAAGATACGACAGACCGCAACCGGACTTCGCCGTTCGCGTTTACCGGCAATAAATTTGAGTTCCGCATGGTGGGCAGTTCGCTTTCGATCGCTGGTCCGCTTTTCATCCTGAACACGATCGTGGCGGATGTTTTGGCGGAGTTTGCGGATCGTCTTGAGAAAACCAAGGATTTCAAGAAAGAGATCGCTGCCATTGTGAAGGAGACGATTACCAAACACGACCGCATCATCTTCAACGGAAACAATTATGCAGATGCTTGGGTCGCGGAAGCCGAAAAACGCGGCTTGCTCAATCTCAAGACGACGACAGACGCGCTTCCCTACTTTATTAAGAAAGAAAATATTGCGCTCTTCGACAAGCATGAGGTGCTGACGCCCGCTGAAACAGAATCCCGGACGGAGGTTCTGCTCGAGGGCTATGTGAAGATCCTCAATATCGAGGCGCACACGATGCTCGAAATCGCGCATCGGGATATCGTACCGGCAGTTGTCGCGTATGCGACGGATGTGGCAAAGTCGATCAGCACCAAGAAAAAAGCGCTTGGCGCGAAGGCGTCGTTCGGCATGGAAGAGGATCTGCTGGCAAGCCTTTCGAAATACGGCGCACAGCTCAGTAAGGATGTCAAAGCTCTTGAGAAGGCGCTTGCCGACGTGAAGGAGGATGGAGCGACGCTGGATCATGCAGAATACTACAATAAGAAGGTGATCCGGGCGATGGAGAAACTGCGTGTTTCCGTTGATACGCTTGAGACGTTAGTCGATCGCAATTACTGGCCTCTGCCGAGTTACGGGGAGATTCTTTATAGCGTGAAGTAGCGCTGAGATTTCCGCTACATTGTGCGGCAAGGCGTTGTTTGTGAAACGCCTTGCCGTATTCTATATTTTTTTTGTATACTAACCGAATGGCTATGAAGATCAAACTTATCATCGTGTTTGCACTTACCGCTGTTTTGTTGATTCTGCTCGCTGTCCCCGGATCTGCGGACCGTGTGTCTCAGGGGGATTCCGGTCTTAATTTAGGGTCGGGTTCACAAACTTCCAAGGACATCGCGGAACCGCTGCCGGTCGCAACGCGCGAGTGGTATTTTGAATTGTTGACGGATGTGACCGGTGCGAATGAGGGAGCGGGCGACGCCGCTGCTTGGGGCTTTGACTATGGCGTAAAGGCGATCAATGAAACCGGCGGCGTGCGTGGTGTTTCCGTACGCTGGGCAGTACGCGACACCGCTTCGGATCAGGCGAAAGCGGCATCTGAAATGACGACGGTAGTAGAAAGCACGGATCCGAAGGTTTTGCTGGTCTTTGGCCCAATAGAGCCTTTCGAATACAAAGCCGCCGCACCGGCTTTCAGCAGTGCGCACATTCCTGCAATCGGCAATGCTGACGGAGATACCCTGCAAAATTTTGCAGGGTACGCGATATCCATTGCGGCAGCACCCGGGGAAACTGCCGGGAAGGCGGTCTCAAGTTGGATCTCGCATGACAGCAGCATCCAAAAAGTCGCGCTGATTTATGATTCTTCCGTCGGCTCATTGCGCGACAATGCAGAACGGGCAAAAGCCGTAATCACGGAAGCAGGGCTTTCCGTGGCCGTTACAGTCGAGGCGAGCGGTGACACTTTCGATGCGGCAGGCGTAGCGGGGGCTGCCTATGGGACCGATGCCGACGCTTACTATATTGATCTTACGGGAGATGGCAATAAACGCGTGGTCGAACAATTGGTGTATATGAACGGGGATGTTGCCCCTAGTGTGCTGATGGGTTCTTTGGACGCGAGTGTCGTACAGCTGCCGGAGATCGCCGCGCTGAATTCAGAGAAAGTCTACATATGGAGTGAATTTGACCCCGAAGCGGATGCTGAAAAGCGTTTGCTGTTTGATACGGCTTTTGATGCGGCGATCGGAAACGGGCGCTATTACAACATCGCGGCGGATTATTGCCAGGCGGCGAGTTTTGTCTGTCAGGCGGTCGAGGAACTCGGACTGACAGGTGATCCGGCCCGTGCTGCGGAGGAGCGGGATCAGTTATCCGCCTATATGCGCGATTGCGCGCAGGTGAGCACACCGCTTGGCGTCTATTCTACAAGCGGCGGGGCAAAGATCGCCACATCCCGGCTTTTCCAAATAAAAGACGGGAAATTTGTGAACATTCCGTGAAAACCGTGTGAATATTACAGAAATATGACGGAATGATTACAATTTAGATTGCAAATTCACCTTATCCGTGATAAAACTAAGATACCTCATGTGATTTGAGGTATTTTTGTTTGATGGTGCGGGGGCACGAACAAGGGATATTGGGATTATGTTCAGAATTGTGATAGATGTATTCAGAGACTATTGGAAGCGCTGCAAAGTGATTGCGATCGCGCTTTCCGTGATTTCTTTGGTGTTTTTCTATGGCGCTGTCATCCCGGCTGCTGTCGTGGCGGAAACCGGAGAGATCGGCGCGGCGCAGAAGCTGGTCGGCGGCGTCGAAATTTCACGCGGCGAACGGTTCGCGGCGTTTGACCTTTCTGTACCGAGAAACGCAGCAGGTGAAAGACTGCAGTATGTCGGAGATTTCAAAGTAACTCATTATTGTGCCTGCACGATCTGTACTTGGGGGACGGGCATCACGGCGACCGGCAAGCCGGTGGCGGAAGGCATGGTGGCGGCCGATTGGAATG
>BNUG01000093.1 GCA_025997195.1 Clostridia bacterium
CGCCGCCAACCTTCACATTATCCTTGTAATACTCGACCGTGTACGAAAGTTCCTTCGTCTTCGAAGCATCTTTCACGTAGTAGACTTTGAGCACATCTTTGTCCGCAATCGTTGTTGGAATCTGTGCAGGGTCTGTCTTTTCAAACTTGTAGCCCGGATATTTGTCGGTGACATTGATGTTCGCCGTATTGACCGACAGCGTATCCGGATCGTTCACCCAGACATTCTGCTTCACCGTCTGCGTATCGCCGTCAACCTTCACATTATCCTTGTAGTACTCGACCGTGTACGAAAGTTCCTTCGTCTTCGTAAGATCCTCTGTCCACTTTGCGACAAGCGTAACCTCGCTTCCCGGCATCGTAAACTTATCGCCGCCCTTACGTACGGTTCCGCCGTCTTCCCAACCGGCAAATATGTAACCGCCTCGTGTCGGCACATCCGAATCTACCTCCACCTCAGCGCCTTTTCTGTAGTTTGTGTCCGCCGGCGGATTTCCCGTCCCGCCGTTCAAATCGTACTTTACCATGCTTCTCGGCGTTGGGTCGGTCAGCACCGGCGTAACGACCTGTTGCTGTACGGGCTTGCCCATTGTATTTGTATAAGCAAGCGTCGCGTCGCCTTTGTTTGTTTCATAGGTATCATTCTCGTTTTCAACCGTTCGTTTCACGGAAAGAACGACTTTGATTTTGGAGAGACCGATCCCGGTATCCTTAAAGTCAAGTTTCAGACTGCCCTTATCCACCCCCGAAATAGTAAGGGTGTAATCCGTACCGCGTGTCATTGTAATCCACTGACCGTTGGCCGGGTTTTCGCGGAGCACCTCAACGGAGTTTGCGGGAACTGCTGCGTCGCTCCACGCGAAATTGTCCGTGTTCAACGCGTCGTTCAGCGTGACGCCCGTACCCGCAGCGTTGATCTTGCCCGCGATCTGCTTGAAAACGGCCTCGAGCTGCGCGCCGGTCAAATCGGTATGGCAGTATCCCTGTCCGGAAGAAATCTTAAACAAGGTGTCTTTCATTGTCGTAAGATCCTTAAGATTATCGATAGCGCCGTTGCCAAAACCGAATGTATAGATGGTCGCGTTCTTATCCTTCATCCACTGTGCCTGTGTGAGACCTTCTCTGCCCGCAGTCGGTCCCCCGTCGGACATAAATATCACAAAAAGCTTGCGCTTGGAATCGTGGTCCTTGACATAATTGTCGTACCCCATTTGCAGCGCGGCGCTGTAATAGGTATCGCCATGCCAGACAATTCCGTCAATCAAGTCCTTGAGCGTAGTAGTATCGCTTGAAAACTGGCCATTCGTCAGATCCCGCGCATTCGGAACTATCGTCGGTGTTGGTACTCCCCCGAACTCCAGGATTGCCAATCCGTTTGAAACTCTGGGGTCGGCGAAAAAGGTGTCTATAAAACTTTTCGCCGCGGTTTTCGCGATTTGCAAACGCGAGCCGGGCAAACCTCTGTCACTAGTCAAGCCAGCCGATCCGGCGGCTTCAGGCTTCTTCGCGTCTTCTGTCATAGCCATACTGCCCGACCTGTCGAGTATCATAAGGACATCGACGCCGTCCTGCATTGGCAGGCCTTCCATCTTAAATTCGATTTTGGCATCCCCCGCCTCCGCATCGACCCACGACGCGCTCTTTGTCATCGACACATGCCCGGGCTGCCCCGCCGCCGGATAGTCCGACGCGACGCCAACGCCCGGAGACGGTGTGGCCGTCTTCGTCGTGTCCGTGTCCGCATACGCGGGCATAGGCGCTATGTGCAGACAAGTCGTGACGACCATAACGATCATGATCGCTGTGGCCAAAACCCGTCTCGCTGCTGTGTTTTTTCGATACAAATCCATTCTGCCTTCCTCCTCTTACCTCTATGTCAAACGATACGTAATGCATCATCCTATATGCATTATACCAACCAATCTATCAAATTAAACATAAATTTTCGAATGTTTTTATCAAAAATTGTAAATGTATATTGGAGTATTATAGAATTATCAGTAATACATTATAATTTCTCATTACAATATTAATATAAATACACAATGTTTTGAAAAAAATTGCAGCGATTTTCGGCAAGCCCAACCTACCCTGTCTTTCCGTTTCCCGCTTTGATATTGGGGTTCCGCAAACGAAAACAAAAACGCTTGCCTGACATCGGAAGTTCCGGTTAGATTGATTCTGCGGATTTACTTCCATCTTCCATCGTCTAGTCAATTGATGTGATTGTCCTGTTGACAAACAAATCCGTTGCAATCTATCATTAGGAATGAAAATCATTGCTTACGATCTTGGTACCGGTGGCGTGAAAGCCTCGCTTTACGACAGTGAGTTGAACACGCTCGCGAAGTCATTCATCGAATACAATACCATCTATCCCGCACCGAATGTACATGAACAGCGACCGCTGGACTGGTGGGATGGCGTAATAAGAAGTACAAAAGTCCTGTTGGAAACATCGAGCACTTCCGGCAGCGAAATCGGCGCGCTTGCACTGTCCGGTCATAGTTTGGTCACCGTACCCGTGGACAGCAGCGGCAACCTTCTGCTTGACCGCGTCCCAATCTGGTCGGATACGACTGCGGCAGAGGAGGCGCGAGATTTCTTTCGGCGGATTGATCCGGATCGATGGTACATGGAGACAGGCAACGGTTTCCCGGCTGCCTGCTACTCTCTCTTCAAACTCAACCATCTGAAAAATACAGATCCCGCGCTCTTTTCAAAAATATACAAGGTGCTCGGTTCTAAGGATTATATCAACTATAAACTGACTGGCGAGATGGCGACGGACCATTCCTATGCATCGGGCTGCGGCGGATACTCTTTGGAACGGCATGACCTCGTTCTCGATTTCTTCGGCGCGGCGGAACTCAATCCGGCCATTTTTCCCGAAATCGTCCCATCCCATACGATGATCGGAAAGATCTGTGCCGCTGCGGCTGCGGAAACGGGCCTGCCCACGGGAATTCCTGTCGCGTGCGGCGGTGTAGACAACGCCTGCATGGCACTTGGTGCGGTCGGCGCGGAAGAAGGAAAAGTCTATCTCTCCCTTGGTTCGTCAAGCTGGATTCCCGTAAACAGCAGCACTCCCATCCTGGATTCTGTGAAGAAACCCTACGTGTTTGCACATATTGCGGAAGGTCTCTATACCTCTGCCTTTTCCATCTTTTCCGGAGGCAGTTCGCTGAAGTGGGTGCGCGATGTTCTATGCGGCGACATCGCCGGAGAGCCAGATGCCTTCGCCAAGATGGATGCATTGGCTGCTGCGTCAGCACCGGGCACAGGAGGTGTTTTTTTCAATCCGAGCCTAGCAGGCGGAACCTCACAAGACAAAAGTCCAAACATCCGAGGCGGTTATATCGGACTCAGTCTTGGAACAACAAAGGAAGATCTAATCCGGGCGGCAATGGAAGGCATCGCAATGAATCTGAAGATGTCCTACGATTTCCTTATGGAGAAAACGGAGCCGACGGGAGGCCTGCTTATTTGCGGAGGCGGCAGCAAAAGCAAATTCTGGCTGCAGTTGTTCGCGGACATCTTCGGCGTTGACATCATCAAGACCAACATCGACCAGGACGCAGCTTCCATCGGCGCAGCAGCCATCGCGGCTCGCGCTTGTGGCCTGTGGAATGATTATTCGGGCATCGGCGCCCTGCACAAAACGGAATTGATATGCAACCCAGATCCAAACCTTACGGCACTGTATGGAAAGCTCCTGTCGGAATTCGCCTATCTGTCAGAAGTCCTGTCCGATGCCGGAGACCACATGAAAAATTTGCGCACCTGAATTCCCGCGAAGTATTTGGCACAATGTCCTGGCCGGCGCCGGCCGGTGTACTGGTGATTCCTGTAGTATTTGTTCCGCTGACGCTTCGGATTTTGGATAAACGGAATGGGTAAATGACTGCAAATAATCCTATTTCCTAACGATAAACCTTGTTCCGATGGTCAATGTCGATCACAAATATCGTTACAACATTATCATCTATTTTCGCAAGGATACGATAACTTCCGACACGATATCGCCAAAACTCTTTCAGACTGCCGGAAAGAGACTTGCCGTACTGCCGGGGATTTTCGGTTCCGACAAGGTTCTTGTCAATCCAGTTTACGATGATTTGACCTTGCGTATGGTCGATTTTCTTTAACTGCTTTTTTGCCTTATCATCGACTACGAGTTTGTATATCATCACTCAAAGCCCAGTTCTTTCTTGACGTCAGTCCATTCGTGATTCACATGAGTTTTTGCAGATTGGTATTCCCTTGCTACTTGCACATCGTATTCATCTTCAAGCCGCTCAAAGAAAGCGTCCCGGAGAAGTTTGGATACGCTTTCACCGTGGAATTTCGCAAAGTCCAGCATGATTCTTTTTTCTTCATCAGATACTCTTACAGACACGACTGCCATATTGATCTGCTCCTTTCGTGTGAGCGCTTGTCACATCTTTGTATGACATTATATCATGTAGCACAAATCAATTCAAGCGTTGTTTTACATTGAGGCAACGAATATCATTTCAACGTTATTTTATATTATGAGGCAATACGCAATATGGCTTGACGGCGGCAGCGTCCGCGTGGCCATCCGCTACGCCGAAGATGACGAAACCGGAGAAGACGGCGAATTGCCCGTAGTTTCAATCCCTATAAACGAAAACGAACCCACACAAAAAGGGTTCGTCTTTGCAGTAAATGGTGGAGAATAGGGGGATCGAACCCCTGACCTTCCGCGTGCAAGGCGGACGCTCTCCCAGCTGAGCTAATTCCCCGTAAGCGAACGAGAAGTATTATAGCGGAAATTTTTGAAACTGTCCACACAAAATCCATACATTTCTCTACTATAATCCGGTTTTAAACACTTGGAGATAATCATACAGGCGGAAACCCGCATGAATAGGGAGTTTCCGCCTGTTTTGGTCAGTAAAAAATGTTGTATGTAAAACTTATCTCAAAATATTTTTTATCG
>BNUG01000094.1 GCA_025997195.1 Clostridia bacterium
CCACAAAATTTCGGTGACATTATCGATCTCATAGATAAATTCCTCATCCTTTGCATCCTGCAGAAAGGAGGCAAATTCCCTTTGGACTGACTCCCACCATTTCGGATCCTGATGACGCCCATGGGATTTCAGAATCATATATTCACAGAAAACGCGAATGTGCACCCGCGCATCTTTTCGGCACAAAATCAGCGTCGGCAAGAGGGAGATTCGCCGATACCCAAGCGGGCCAAGCAGCAGGATGAGCGGCTTGATGTAGCGCCGTGAAAAAATATAAAATACCGCGACTATGACAATGATCGATCCAATAAATTGAAATACGTTATTGAAAACGCTAAGATAATTGATGAATTCGTAAAACCGTTCGGAAATACTCATGCTTCGTTTTCGCCTTGTATCTCAAGCAATGCGATGTCATCGCCCTCGATTGCCCGTAGCTGTCTGCACATGGCGGATACGGTCGGATCCAGATCCGGGCGCGCGATCCCGATCGCATGTTTCGCATAGAGATCGACAAATCTTTCAATCAATTTTTTGTGAATGGTGCGCACCGAATTGTTTCGAAGATTTTTGACACAGAGCAGAAGTGTGGTAACGGGCTCTTTGTTTCCGGACAAAGCCGGTTGTATGTATTCAAAATCGACGAGTTTCATATGCTGTTTTTTCCAAAAATAGAGATACGAAAAATCTCCGTTCGTGACTTTTTTGGGATTCTCAATTTCGATCACGAGCCATTCCAGTTCTTTCTTGTATTGTTCCGTAATCATGGAAACAGCCAGTTCATTGACTTTGGACGCGATCCCTTTTCCCTGAAAATTTTTGTCGACCACGATGAACTCAATGGCATACGCCCGGATTTCTTCAAAATAGTCAAAGATGATTCCGGCGACAACTCTATTCTCCACATCCGTGAAAATCAGGGTACGCGACAGCAAGTCATTGAAATCATTACTGCTGTTTTCAATATAGTACAGAATGTTTTCAAGAGACTCGCGTTCATTTTCATTCGGGAAAGAGGGTACAAATAATTCATGATAAAAGCGAATCAGCAAATCGATGGATTCCTTTTGATCTTTATGAACCTCAATATATTCTAAGTCGTTAAAACCGGCTTTTTTCATGATGTGCTCCTGATCTGAAATCAATTCCCGAGGCCGAGCTCATCTGACAGTTTGATTGAACCCTTTCTCTTCTGTCAGTACGGCATCGACCGGATACCGAAGCCCGGTCTTGTGCAGCTTGATCGGCTTGCCTTTGAAATCCACCAGCATATCCGTACCTTCCTTCTGTTGCAGCAAAAATGATCAATCATCATTTTATCACACAACAGCGTTAACGAGACGAATCCATCGGTTTCTTCGCGCCAAATTCCTTTATTTCTATGATCAGGTGACGCCGAATGGTTTTCTCTATGAATCTTGGATCGTTTTCACCCAAAGGCACGATCTTGTGATCTACTCGTCTTGCGCAACAAATTCGGCGGCGCTCAGCAACCCTTTTTGAAGCAAGAGGAATCTGTCATTATAGCGATCGATCATGGCGAGACCCATATCGAGCATATAGTCGATCATTTCCTCGCCGATGATGCTGCCCGTATAGTAGTAGGACAATTTGTATACGATCGAGCCATCCTCGCTGTTGACAATAAAATTGCCGTCGAACAAATCATTGCTCGCGGAGCAAGCTGCCAAACAGCCTTCTTCGATTCTATCCGCAGATAGTTGAACCGGTATCGTGGAAAGCAAATGTATCAAATCAAGTTCGCCGATGATCTTGAACCGCAAATCCGCCGGCAAGTCATCTGTTTTAAACGTGCAGCGCAGAACCAGCTCCTCTGGTTCGTCCGTATGAGAAAATCCTTTTCCGTCAAAATAGTTTACAAGCGTTGCATACACTTTTTCAGCTTGCTTTTTTTTGTTCTCGTCCATTTCGAAGTCCTTTCTATGCTAGTTTCCCGGGAAAAACTCGTCCAACTCGAATTTGCCTCTGTCATAGAAAAAGAGTTTTTCGTTGAACTTATCGGCAAAATGAAGACAGCAGTCAATATTGTCATAGAACGCGTCAACACCAATAATGCTGCCTCTGTAGCTTTGAGAAACGAGGAACGTAATGCTGCGATCCTTTGCATCAAAGAAATACGCGCCGCTCGGCGCACTCATATTGATCAAATTGATCGCGAGCGCGATCTTCACTTCATTGCCCTCGACGACCGAAAACGGAAGCTCCGATCTGAAGCGAACCAACTGGATCTTCGGATAGACTCTGGCCGAAAAACTGATATCCAGATCACTGCTCCGCAGCGTCAACTCGACCCTAAGATCTTCCTCGGTTTTTCGGTACTTAAACCCGAACTTGTCCAATGCATCACATACCAACTGATAGATTCCGCCTGCCTCTTTTTGTAACTGTTGTTCGTCCATGTTGTTGAATCCCTCCTTACCAGATTTCCAAACAAGAATACCAAGTTAAGATGTAAAACCAATTGTCTTTGTTTTTTTCTTATTCGTGAGTTGAAACTCCTTTTCTGCGCTTGCGGAAGTGAAGTCATTTTTTGTCAGCACGATCTTTCCCTCGTCGGACAATTGTTCCCGCAAAACGGCCTTCCCCCAGGTTCGCTCATACAAATTCCGAACAAACCGTGCGTTGCTGAAATCTTTTGCCTTGATGGCTTCTTCGCTGAGAGAAAGGAAATATTCGTGAACCGCCTCTTCAAATTCTGTTTCATATTCAAAATTCTTTTTGACCATTTGCATAAAGATCTCAAACTGTTCTTCCCGCGTATAGTTCGGGAACTCGATTTGATATGGCATCCGGCTTTCCAGACCGGCATTGCCATTCATCAAATGCCCCATTTCATCCGTATATCCCGCCATGATCACAACGAAGTCATTTCGGTGATTTTCCATTTCAGCAATGAGGGTCGCCAGCGCTTCCCGCCCATAATCCCGGCTGTCGCTGTCACCCATATACAGCGTATAGGCTTCATCAATAAAGAGAACAGAACCATACGCATCCCGGCACATACTCGCGGCTTTTGGCGCAGTCTCGCCAATATACCGGCCGCAAAAATCGCGCCCGCCGTATTCGAAAAAATCTCCGTTGCGCAATACGCCTTTTTCTTTGAGGATTTTTCCCACGATACGCGCCACCGTTGTTTTTCCGGTACCCGGATTTCCGGTAAAACGCATGTGAATACTTGGATTTTCAAGAAGATCTTGTTTCATCGAAGCCTCGATCCGCGCTGTGATTTCCCGTACACTTTGCTTCACGGCCTCTATGCCGACCAACTCATCGAGCAACTCAAATCCCAGCTTCGATGACGCTGCGACGCCACTGACCAAATCCGAAATATCATCCTTGCTGATCACACTGCTCGGCTCTTCTGTCTCGATATCATGAAGTGATTTTGTATAGACGATTTCACGGACAATCTTGTTGATCGTATCAATCCCATAGAAGCGTCCATCCGACTTTTCCTTCTGCAGAAGGGTATCAAACACTTCATATGCGTCTTCCTGCAGCGCCAGTCCAAATTCCTCGATTTTCTTGTTCGCATACCGGAGCAATTCGTCCCGATTGTACGGAACAATGGATAGTTTCTTTACATATAGTACATCCCCAAGATGTTCGCCGACCGTATCCAGTGTATTTTTTTCCACAAACGGGATACGAAATACAAAGATATTTTTACCGGTATTTCCTTCTATTTCTTTCAGCATGTCCCGAAACTCAATATCTTTTGTATTGCTCATCCACGCGCTGATATCGACGCAGATAACCCGCCCGCCGTCTGACGACGACTTTTTCGTAGCGGCTCTGACCTCCTGGAAGACATCCGCCCCATCTCTTTTTGGCAGTATTACCGTTTCAATAACAGGCGTATTTGCCGAGGTACGGAAGAGTCCGGTTTCTTTGAGCAGACCCGCAAATAAGTTCAGATACGTAGACAGCCCATGCCCATCGTTGACCGAGATAAGATAGCTGCGATGGATGAAGGACTCCGTACGCTTGTTTTTCACAAGAGAGGGAGCGACCAAAACACATTCATCGGCAAGCGCTTTGAATTCTGCCGCTCCGATCAGATTTTGAATCTTGTCCGCAAATTCCCGGCTCGTTTCGGTGGTTTTTGCTTCCTTCTCAGGCGCCACTGCCGTGACCTTCTCCGCATCGTCGGAAGTCTCTGATGGCGCTTCTGTTTCTTTCTCCTCAGTTTCCGCCGGTTCTGACGCTTTCGACTGCTCCTCTTCCTCCGTCTCCACTTCAACGAAACGATATTCCATAATAGACGAAGGATCGTCCACCAGAAACCGTGACGACAAAAGGCCGGAGACAAAGTCAATGACCACCTGCTCCGAGGCATCCGTCGACTTTACGAGGATCTCACATTCCGCGATGGTTGCTCTTACGATCTCGCCTTTGATTTCAACATACTTATCAAGTTCGGTCTTTAACAAATCGATGGGAAGTACCTCTGCATCCCGTTGAGACAATACCCAACTCTGATCCAATTCCAGAAATAATTTTTTGTGTTTCATCCTTGATTCTCCCGACTATTTTTCCGAACTACGTGTGAATTAATTTTCAGTATAGCACAGAATTTAAGCGCGGGCGACCTCTTCTATTTTCCGAAAAATGCCCCTTCTATTTCTCGTAATTATTCTCCGAAAATAATACACTATGATATACTGACTTTATGCATAATGAAGTACGCAGAGCGGCGTGGACGGAAATCTCCCTCGGACGCATCGCAAACAATTTCAAAGCCATCCGGCAGCTGGCAGGCGATCGTGAGGCCATTTGCTGCGTCAAGGCGGACGCTTATGGGCACGGCATTGTAAAGACCGCTTGGGAACTCGTCAAAGCCGGCGCGGATGCGTTCGGCGTGTCCACCATCAATG
>BNUG01000095.1 GCA_025997195.1 Clostridia bacterium
TGCCCCGATAGATGTCGAAAAGTTTTACGCCCTCAAGGATCTTGCCGCCGCCTTTGCAGATCGCCTCGTCTAACTTTGCCACGGTGATGTCTTCGCGCACCAACAGGGAGACGTCGCGCAGGGCAGCCGGGTACTTGGGCAGCCGGGTGTAAGCCCGATCCGTCACCGTCAACGCCGCGAGCAAGTCAAAGTCCAGTTCCGCAATCAGCGTGCGTTCGGGCAAATCGAAATTTTTCAGCACATCGGGATGCGCCTCTCCCAAGACGCCGAGCAGGGTCTCTCCGGCATAGAGGAGCGCCTGACGACCCGGATGATAGGTTTGTATGCTTTCTTCCTGCGCAAGCGCAAAGCCGGAGATGCCGAGTTTCACAAAGAGTTTTTCCAGCACCCCTTTCAGGAAGTGAAAATTTGCATCCGGCCCGTATAGGCCGATGCAAAGCGAAAGCGCTTCCGTCGGCAGTCCTTCGTCCGTCGTTTCCGCACGGAAGGTGTTCCCGATCTCAAAGGCCAGACAGGACGCCGCCGAGCGGCTTCTGTTGCGCGCAAGCGTTTCAAGCATGGCCGGAACGAGGGTCGTGCGCATCACGGAATTTTCATCGCCGAGCGGATTGAGAATCTTCACAAAGTCATTTTTCGCCGGATCGTCCACCGCTAAGATCTGCGCCACGCCCGAGGGCGAGACAAAACTATACGTCTGGATCTCCGTCAGCCCCATGCCGCAGAGCGCCTCGCGGACCAGTGCGCGAATCGCCCACCCGCGCGGCACGCCGGCTTCCACGCCGTCCGCATGGAGCGTCGTGGCTAAGACGTCATAACCATACAAGCGCGCAACTTCCTCGATAATATCGATTTCCTCTTTGAGGTCGATGCGGATAAAAGGCGGTGTGCAAGTGAAGGCGGAACCGTCCGCAGAGGGCTCCGTTTTGATCTCGAGGCGGTTCAGCAATTTCGCCATCTCTTCGCCCGTCAGACCCGTCCCGAGCACCGCGTTCACGCGCGCCGTACGCACAGGGATCGTCACGATTTCCTGCGGCACGGGGTAGCAGTCCGCCGCGCCCGCCAGTACCGTCCCCGAGCCTGTCAAGCGAATCAGCCTGCACACACGGTCCGACGCGATTTTCGAAAGTTCCGCCGGTACGCCCTTCTCATAGCGGGACGAGGCTTCCGTGCGAATGCCGAGACGTTTTGATGTCTTGCGGATGCTGTCCGCGTCAAAACTCGCCGCTTCGATGAGGATCGTCTTCGTCGCGTCCGTGATCTCGGAATTGAGTCCGCCCATCACGCCGGCGATCGCAACGCCGCGCGTACCGTCTTTGATCAGCAGCGTTTCCGCCGTCAGCGTACGTTCCGTGCCATCGAGCGTCGTAAAGCGTTCCCCTTCCGCCGCCGTATCCACCTTGATCTCGCTGCCCGTGATTTCGCTGATGTCAAAGGCGTGAATCGGATGCCCGAGTTCGAGCATGACGTAATTCGTGATGTCGACGATATTGTTGATCGGGCGCATGCCCGCGAGCATCAGTTTTTTCTGCAGCCACCAGGGGCTTTCCTTGATGACGACGTCCCCGGCCACACGCGCGATATACCGTGCGCAAAGCGCAGGCTTCGCGATAGAAACCCTGATAAAATCTTCCGCCGTCTTCCCTTCGGGGTAGCCCGCATCCTTCGCGTTCGCGTCTAAGGTGAGGTCTTCCGTCTTTTCGAGCGGCAGATCAAACACGGCCGCGTACTCCCGCGCCATCCCGTAGACAGAAAGGCAGTCGGGGCGGTTGGGGGTGATCTCAAAGTCGATGGCGACCGCGCCTTTCAGTCCGAGCGCGTCAAAGATGTCCACGCCAAGCAGGCTTTCGTCCCGCAATTCCTCCGGCAGGACCCAGATGCCGTCCTTGCAGGCCAGCGGCACGACCTTGTCGTCAAAGCCAAGTTCCTGCGCCGAACAAAGCATGCCTGCGCTTTCCACGCCGCGCAGTTTGCCCTTTTTGATGCGCACACCGCCGGGCAGCGTCGAGCCGTGCAGCGCGGTGGGGATATAGTCGCCTTCGCTTACGTTGGGCGCGCCAGTCACGATTTGAATCGGTTCCGCCGGGTTTCCCGCCGCATCCGGAGCAGACACTACGACCTGACAAATCACGAGATGATCCGAATCGGGATGAGGCACGACGGAAAGCACACGCCCCACGACCACGTTTTCCACGGAGCCGTCTCCGATCACCGCTACCGTTTCAATATTTGAGCCGGAAAGCACCATGCGGTCCGGCACATTCTCCGTCTCGGGCACCCTGCCCCGTGCGTATTCTTCCATCCAACTAAGAGGTACTAACATTCCATCTTTCCTTTACTACTTCTATTTCACGTCATTCCATGCCCATTTATACTGTCATTCCCGCGAAGCATCCATGTCATTCCCGCGCGGGCGGGAATCTCAAGACGGCTATCATTCCCAGATTCCCAGATTCCCGCCTACGCGGGGGCAGGCTTCGCAGGAATCAAAAAACGTACTTACTCCGTCATCTGCGCCGAAGGTGCAGAATCCATATGCCGTTTTCACCATTTGCGGATTCTCGGGCTTCGTTGCAAAATGACGGTAGTCATCCTTGTGCTCAATAAAACTGCCCGATAAAGCGCATATCATTTTCATAAAACAGCCGTATATCTTCGATTCCGTATTTGAGCATAGCAATGCGTTCAACACCCATACCGAAGGCAAAACCAGTATAGCGATCTGTATCAAGGCCGCCGATCGCGAGGACATTGGGATGCACCATGCCGCAGCCGAGGATTTCTATCCAACCGCTCCCATGGCAAACGCGGCACGAGGGATCGGCGCCGCCGCAGAGGAAACAAGACACGTCCATCTCGGCGGAAGGCTCCGTGAACGGAAAGAAATGCGGACGGAATTTTATGCGCGACCCGGAACCGAACATGCGCTTTGCGAATTGATCGAGCGTACCTTTCAGATCCGCCATCGTCACACCCTCGTCGACCAAAAGCCCTTCAACCTGATGGAACATCGGCGAGTGCGTCGCGTCCGGCGTATCCGCGCGGAAGCAGCGGCCCGGAGAGATCACCTTCACAGGCGGGTCATTCGCAAGCAGCGTCCGGATCTGCACGGGCGAGGTCTGGGTGCGCAGCAAAGTAGCACGTTTCGGATCTTCATCGAGCGAGATGTAGAAGGTATCCGTCATATCGCGCGACGGATGATTCGGCGCCGCGTTCAGGGCGTCGAAATTATTGAAAACGGTTTCGGCCTCGGGGCCTTCCACCACGGAGTATCCCATATTCATAAAGATACGGCTGATCTCGTCTACCGCGATCGTGAGCGGATGCTGCGCCCCGGCGGAAATCTCGAGCCCCGGTTCGGTGACATCGATATGTTCGGCCCTGAGCCGTAGCGAGCGGGCCTCGTGCGCGAGCCGGTTCGTTTTTTCTTCGAGCCACCCCTCAATGCTGCTCTTGGCCGTGTTGACCTGCAGGCCAAAGGTCTTGCGTTCCTCGGGCGCAAGGCTGCCCATCGTTTTCATCAGAGCCGTGATCTCGCCCTTCTTGCCAAGATACTTGATGCGCAGCGCCTCCGCAGACGCTTCATCGGCCACTTTCTCAATCAGCTCCTTCGCTTCCGCAAGGATTTCTTCCGGTGTTTTCATATTGTTGCTGTGCACGATTCTAATTTCCTCCGTTAAACATTTACTCACTTCACGCATTTCATACACGCTGCGCGACCGTCTCCTGCCTGCGCTTTTCATACAGGGCGACCGCTGCCGCCGCTGCCGCGTTCAGCGACTCGGCCCCTTCCGCCATTGGAATGGCAAGAACCGCGTCGGCCTGTTCCGACAAAATCTCCTGCACACCGCTTCCCTCGTTGCCCACGATGAGCGCCACAGCACCGCGCAGATTCGTTTCATAAATATCCCGCCCGCTCATGCCGAGCGCGTAAACCTGTGCGCCCGCCGCGCGCGCGTCTGTCAGGACTTCCGCAGGCGAAAGACCTTCCCGCACCTGCATCCGGAAAAGGCTGCCCGCCGCCGCCCGGATCGCCTTGTCCGACCAGGGATCTGCCGTCCCCTTGACCGTCCAGACTTCGGCAAACCCTGCCGCCCATGCCGTCCGTACCATCGCGCCCGCGTTTCCCGGGTCGCCGATGCGGTCAAGAACCAAGATCGATGACGGTTTTTCCGGGGCTTGCGCACTCGCCGCAGCAAATCCATGACCGGTGCGGTCAGCATCGACTGCATCCGCCGTACCCGCCGTACGCGCCGCGTCCCGCACACCGCCCGGCTTCTGAAACACCGCCACAAACGGCTGCGGCGTCTCCGTGCCGGCCAGTTCCCTGTATTGTCGTTCGCCAAGCCCGATCACCTGATCTGGAGAGACCAAACGCTCGGCACATTCCAAAAACGCCTGATCTTCCGCCGAGAGTCCGTGCGCGTACGCCGTCTCTGACACAAAAATCGTAATGAGCACAAGACCCGCATCCAACGCTTCCGCAATGAGTTTGCGCCCATCCGCGAGGAACGCACCTGCCGCACTGCGCCCCTTCGTCCGGCGCAGCCCCCGCGCCGACTTCAAAAGCGGATTGTCCCGCGACACGATCGTCTTCACGCAGTTTTCTTTCTACTTATTACTATCAATCATCGACCATCTGCCACGTTACGCCTGCGCCCTGATGTCCGGCCCGCCTACAGCCGGATGGCCGTTTCGAGCGCGATCTCCATCATCTCCGTGAAAGTGTTTTGTCTGGTGATCGCGTCCAGCGACTCGCCGGTCAGCACATGATCCGAGATCGTGCAGATAGCCAGCGCGTTCTTGCCGGCCTGCATCGCGTTCGTATACAGCGCGTAGGATTCCATTTCGACCGCAAGGTGCGCGAGTT
>BNUG01000096.1 GCA_025997195.1 Clostridia bacterium
TTTTTCGGTATCAACGTGTTTGGAAACCAGTAACGATAACTGGTTTCCAAACAATGATTTTTTGTACCTCTACCTAATATACCCGCTATACCGCCATCATCTCTACAGCACAGCTACATCTTGTTATATATCAAGTGCGCTTCGTGGCGCACAACCGTCCCCTTTTGTCCCAATATTCTGATATACTAATTATGCCAAATCTCACAACCCGATTTCGGGTGTGAATTACACATCAATAAGGCTTGTAAAAGGGCATCTGCTCATACAAGGAGTCTTATTGATGAATTGTGAGGTTTGGCGACCGAGCGGGTGTCCTTTTGTTATGTTCGATTTTTTTCAAGAGCGATACCTCATATAAACGGCGCTACCACTCGTTGGCGCTGGAAGATGAAAGGGAGAGAAAGATGCGCAATTGGTATGCGAATGCAGACGCCATCCCATCATTCACGCGATGCGGCGAGACCGAGGCAGACTCTACGCAGTGAATCTATTTCGTTGTTAAAGGTATAGAAAAATGACTGATAAATAACAATGCTAATTTCTGAAAATATATATTTTAAAATTATTAACGGTTGTCCATCCGCGCCACCGGAAACGGGAGGGATACTCGGCGGGAAAAATCGGATGATTGATTCCGTATATTTTGACCTTGCGTCAGCTAATGACAATTATTGCGTATACCGCCCGAGCGTCCATTTGTTTAATAAGCAGATTGAAGAATGGGAAACACGAGGCATTGAATTTTATGGTTTGTTTCATACACACTCCTTCGGTATTACGGAACTTTCCCGTGGTGACAAAGAATATATAAAAGCCATCATGGCAGCGATGCCCAAACATATTTTAGAACTGTACTTCCCCTTGGTTTTTTCAGGCAAACGCATGATTTCGTATGCAGCCACTCGAATCAGCGGTGAGGTTGTTATTCGTCAAGATGAAATTTCACTGATTTCGTCGCAGGAAGGAGGTTGAATGGGCGAAAACAAAATCCATCAATAATCAAAAGCAATCAAGAAAGGAACTATTATGAAAACTAAGAAAACTGTACAGATCATATTGCCTGAGGGCGAATTCCATGGCGAGAAGCAGTGTTGTAAGAATTGTCGATTTTCCTACTACGACACCAGTAGCAAGGGGAATTGGTATTGTAAAAAACACAATACGCATTATGACGCATATTACTACTGTGGCCACTATGAGCCGGAGTAGCCAGAAATGTCATACTCCGACGGGCGAAAGGGTTGTGGACGCTGTAAAAAGTTGACTTCCTGAAAAATGATGTCGGTATAGCGGGTATATTAGGTAGAGGTACAAAAAATCATTGTTTGGAAACCAGTTATCGTTACTGGTTTCCAAACACGTTGATACCGAAAAATACAGAAAGGATGTATGAGAAGTATTATGGATGGAATGACAGTGTTTCTTATCATTTACATGATTGTTGGTTGGTTCTGCGGATGGAAGTTTCTCAAAGGAAGAATTGCTTGGTGTGAAAAACCTGAAGTCCCCAACATCATCGTAAAGGCGGTTCTTGCGTATCTTGTTGGCTGTGTAATATGTGTATTCTTTTTAATTTATATGACAGTAAAGTTTGTTAATCATGTTGGAAGATAATATGGGATACCGATATAGAAAATAAGGAGAAAGAAAAATATGGCTTTATATGGATATGACGCTCCTCAGTTCGATTGTGAGGAAAAAATTGAACTCAGTATTGGAGCATTAAGAAAGATGGATTTGAGTCATTTCGTTTTTTTAGAATTGAAGGGTGATGAAGACGAACCATATGAATTCGAGGACATATCGTTCTTGCGGCTTTTCCCAAATTTGGTGCGTCTCTACATGTATAATGCTTTCCCGAAAAGCCTATCTGTTTTGACAGAACTAAAATATTTAAGTGTACTTGAATTTGTAGATTCTTCAGTGAAAAATATAAATGAAGTTTTAGCGCTTCGTCATTTAGTGAAGCTAGAATTTGTAAGAACGAAAGCTTTTCCTGACGGAGTATTAAATCGTCTTGAAAATTTGCATGAAATCGCAGAGCTTCATTTACAAGAAGAAAATCTGATAGATATTAGCGCGTTAGCAACGCTTGTTAATCTAAGCCACTTGTCTTTACGTGGAAATAATAAACTATCTGACATCCGTGCTTTGTCAAATTTGAAGAGATTAGAATTCTTGGATGTGAGAGATACCTCCGTAAATGATTATAGTCCATTGCGTATGCTGAAAAATATGAAGGAACTACGTATTGGCGAGATATTTTCTGATTATAAATTTTCGACGCGAACAATTTGGAAAATAAAATCCTTAATACCCAGAAAGTGCAAAATCGTAATAAATAACACCGAGGCTGATAAGAAGGATAAGGATTTTATAGAGGAAATGGTAGAGCTATTCAAATAGCAAAGGAAATACCACAGAAGATTTGATTGTGAAATGCAAAAAATGTGGTTTTGAACTGAACCCGAACGGAAAAAACAGCGGAAAGTGCGGGGCTGAGATTCCGAGCGATAAACCGCCGCGAAGTCCAAGGAACGTCGTTGCGATACTTGCCGTTGCTGTCATTGCCATTGCCGTTGTGCCGGGCGGCTTATTCCCCGAACTTATACTCAGCAGGGGCGACGGCGCAAATCTGTCGGGCATAGATAACAGCGCCGATACTATACCAACATTGGCTTCACAGGGCAGCGAAATCACCTTGTCAACTACGGAATTGGATAAAATTCAGAAAATGCTATATAGCGGATGTTATTTTATTCATATAAATTTTGATACGAATGAAGATGTTCCGTATGATGTATTATTTTCCCCGCTGGATGATGTTGCTACTGATGTTTACCTTAGTCCTTCAGGACTCTCCAAATCCGATGCGGAAAAAATCATGTCAGAATTTTGGGGACGAGAAATAAAAAATGTTGAAAATCAAATACCACAGTGGATGACGTGGATGAGTTATCAGGAAAATGGATATGCTGCGTTTAGACATAGCATATACAATTATGAGGAAATATCCATTGAACATACATATGATTTGCGAAACGGATATTATAAAGTCACATGGACGATAAGAGATTATTTGGTGGATTGGAATACAGACACATCAAGTCTGCGTGCAACATATCCGATGACAGCGATTTTCAAGAAAAACACAGCCAGTAGATTTGGATATAGCTTGGTGGCACGAGAGTACACGCACAACAAAAACCATCCCCAACGTATCACTCAAGAATATGTTATCGGTGAATGGTATGATTATAATGGAGTATCAACTCAAATTGGAACCTCCGTGACGGACGGCGGACAGTCTGCTCATCGAATTATTTTCAATGATGATAATACAATAGAGGGCTTTGCATACCGTTTCTATGACTACGGAACGTATCAGTTTATCAACGATTCCACAATAATTGCCACGTTTGATGATAACTATTTTAATTACCCGAGCGACGGTTGGGTGAAGCGTGAAAATTACACGTATACAATGACTTTTTCCTATGATTCTTCAACAGGGATGATAGTTGCGATTGCCAACGGAATGGAAGATCACGATGCGAGCGGTTCGTTTATCAAGTCTGATTTTTCACTGATACAACTTGATAACCATGGAGGCGGGCCACGCGACCTGTGAACGCTTTTTGCTCCGAACTTTGACGGTATAATATCTCGTCAACTTTCCTTTGCAACTACGATTCCGCTTAGTATATTCTTTGCAGGGGTACTCAGTTTTGAAAAGGCAAACAGTTTTTTTCCCAAGTCTTTGACGGACGCTCCAAGGTGATAGACATTTTCATCCATAATCAGAAATCTATCGTGGACACCCGTGATATGATAAATGCCAATAGGCGCGTACTGCGCATTGTGCTTGTCCACATCCGTTTGAAATGCTTTGTTGATTTTGGATGTGTATATTTGTGCCGATACTGCTTTCCTGCGTTTCGCGAGCAATCCGAGCACCGTTTCATCCACATAATTGTCTATCAGAATGATACGTTTCTTTGCCGACTTCACCAACTTGCTCACAAACGCATAAGCATCAAATATCTGACCCTCGTAGAACACGCCCTCGACCGGCGGGAGCGCGGTTTTCACAAAGAAGTCGACTTTTTCTTCGACGCCTTCCATCCTGCGCTCGAGGCTCTCGAACCTTTGGTTTACGACATATCCATGCAGCATATATTCACGCAATACGATGGTTGCCCACTGCCGGAATTTCGTGGCATTGATGGAGTTAATGCGATAGCCGACAGAGATAATCGCATCAAGGTTGTAGTTCTTAGTTTTGTAATGCTTTCCGTCAGCCGCAGTTGTTTCCAAAATGGAAACAACTGCTTTCTCTATCAATTCTTCTGATTCAAAGATGTTCTTCAAGTGCTTTGAAACAGCGGGCACCTTTACGCCGAACAAGGTGGCAATTTGAATCTGCGTCAGCCATACGGACTCATCTCCGACCAATACTTCGGACAAAAGGGCGGACAAAAGGGGACGGTTCATACGTCCTGTTCCCATTTTTACCAATAAGACGCATGATCGAGTAGACTCGGGGAATTTCACCCCGAGACCCTCACGGAACCGTACGTGAACCTCTCGATTCATACGGCTCTTGTCATCCAACCATTTCCCAGTGCGCAAACAAATTCTTTTGGCG
>BNUG01000097.1 GCA_025997195.1 Clostridia bacterium
CGTTCCCCTGAGGTATTCATCGGCTTGCGTTTCCCTGTCGCGTGACAAATCGCTAAGCTGTCTTCGCGTTTCTTAGATAGGTTCTCGACCTCCGCACTGTAAACGTCTGCATTATGTCGTGCTCTGCCAACGCGACAGGGAAACGGCTGCTCGCTCAAACTTGCAGGGAGCGCCTTGCTATTGGCAGCAAGACGCTCTCCCTTTGACTCATTCGCGATGGTAAACACTTTGGATTGTTTTGGCCTCGTTTACCCACTTATTTGTCGTACACCCTCGCACAGCGCATGGGCCAAACTTCTATCTGTCAGTTGCAAAAGTAAGTGCGACCCCAGGGGCGCGCAGCCGTCGCACTTGCTCTTCCAAAACTAAGATCGCACTTACTTCACCAAAAGATCAGGGCGCGGCCCGAAACCGGATATGCCCACCCCCCAAAGTGATCGTGGTTCCCGGGCGTTGTTTCTCTGCAGTTGCGGTATCCCGGAAGTATCGGTCCCGCCCCCGCCACGGTGACTGCCGCGCCCATTCCGTGGTAAATTCATATATGGTTGCGGCGCCTCCGTTTTTCATAAAGGAGGATACCATCATGGCAAACTACAAACATTTATCACTGAACGAAAGGAAAACGATAGAGGAACTTTTGAATCAGAGTGTTTCATTCACAAAGATCGCAAAGCGCATAGGCCGCGATAAAAATACGATCTCAAGAGAGGTTTTGAGAAATTCGTGCGCCAAAAGGACGGGAGCTGTCGGCAATGCCTTCAACAACTGCAAGAACAGGATGCAGTGTGCACAGTATCGCTTGTGCAAGAATGAAGATTGCCGGCGGCAGTGCTGCAAAGGATGTAAAGCCTGTTTCCGGCTTTGTCCTGAATTCGAGCGCGAGAATTGCGGGAAACTATCTTTGACGCCTTATGTCTGCAATGGCTGCGGCAGCAGGCACAAATGTACGCTTGAAAAGTTCATCTACACCGCAGCGGAGGCGCACAGAACTTATGAGGAAACACTGACGATATCCCGGAATGGTATTTCTCAAACGCCGGAGGAGATCATCCGGCTTGATAAGATCATCTCGCCGCTTCTCAAACAGCGTCAGTCTATCCACGTGATCCTTAAGAATCACAAAGATGAGATCATGCTCGATGAAAAGACGATCTACACCTACGTCAAGGCGGGATTCTTCTCGGCGAAAACCACGGATCTGCTGAATACGGTCAAGATGAAGCCAAGAAAGAAAAAGCAGGAGCTCAAAGTCGAAAAAGGCTGCCGGGAAGGAAGAAGTTATCGCGATTTCATCGCCTTCATGGAAGAACATCCCGATACGCCTATCGTTCAGATGGATACCGTCGAGGGCGTAAAAGGCGTGGGCGAACCGGTCATCCTGACGATTCATTTCGTAGAAGCGGAATTGATGCTGGCGTTCAAACGCAAAGACAATACAGCAAAGTCTGTGGTCGAAGTGATCAACCGGCTGTACGAGCGGCTCGGAGAAGAAACCTTCTGCAAACTGTTTTCGGTCATACTGACAGATCGGGGCAGCGAGTTCTCGAATCCAACCGCGATCGAAGTCGATTCGGACGGTGTAGTCAGAACCAAAGTCTTCTATACCGATCCCGGTGCGCCTTATCAAAAAGGCGCCTGCGAGAACAATCATACCCTTATTCGCCGCGTAATCAGGAAGGGAACTTCGCTCTCGCCCTATTCGCAGAAAGATATCGATTTGCTTATGAATCACATCAACTCTTACTCACGAAAAAAGCTAAAGGACCGATCACCATTCGAAACCTTTAGCTTCTTTCATAATCCGTTGATTCTTGAGATACTGGGCATCCACAAAATCACCCCAGATGACGTAATTCTTAAACCGTCGCTTCTCAAGAAGTAGTCCAAAAGAGGCACCGCAGCCGCTAAACGTTTTTGCTTTCTTACGGGATCGCGCTTAGTGTTCCAAATTAACGGATCGAGGCGTTACCCCGGCGTTAGCATGCCATTTTTTGGTTGCACCACCGTCTCTTAGACCTATTTTAGTCCTCTTTACGGCGATTTCAAATACTTTTTTTATCCCGGTTTCCCAACATCTCTTCCGTTTTCTCGGAGCCTCCCTTAGGGGTCGCACTTACTTTTGCAACTTCTATCTGTCCTCTGAGACTCTTGCCTGGGAATACGATTGCCTATACGGCGATCTGCTCAGGCTCCTGCTCCATTTCCGGTCCGGCGTACACACCGGAAGCCAGCGCGGCGGCGGCTTCATCCGGATCATTCGCCTTGCCCGATGAATCAAAGTCATCCTCCGTCAGAGAAGAATTGCCGGAGGCAGCCGTCGCCGCACGTTCCTTGCGTTCCGGCCATTGCAAAAATTGTACGCGATCTGCGATGATTTTGACCGGATAACGCTTGATACCGTCGTTGTCCGTGTAGGAATCGCTCCGCATCCTTCCCTGCACGCCGGTGATAAAGCCTTTTCGCAAATAACGTTCACAATTGTCACCCTGGTTTCCGAAGACCGTCACGCTGATGAAGTCGGCGCGATCGTCCTTGGAAAAGACATCGTCAATCGCGAGGCGCAGCGTGCAAATCGACCGCCCCTCCTCCGTTTTTCGCATTTCCGGATCCTTCGTGAGCCGACCGATCACATTGATACTATTCATTTCTCCTCCTTCTTCCCTCCCGGGATTTTTCATGGCACGGCCTTTTCCCTGACGATCCCGGGAAACAGGCGTACCAATAATAAAGTATTATTATTACAATAATACCATTATATTCCATATTGTCAAGCGGAGATCTTTCTATATTTCTTTTGTTATCCTAGGTATTTACGCAACGCTTTCAGTACTTCGCTAAAATCGACGGGTTTGCTGATATGGTCATTCATGCCGGCTGCTATGCAGTTGGCAACATCTTCCCGATAGACGTTCGCGGTCATAGCAACGATAGGAATCTCCGACGCGCCGGACTCCCCGGAGGTGCGGATCCGACGTGCGGCCTCCAAGCCGCCCATTTCCGGCATCTGCAAATCCATGAAAATCAGTTCGTATTTCTCCGGGTTTTCGGTATAGCGGCGCACGGCTTCCACACCGTTCATCACCCAATCAACCTCAAGACCTGTTGGTTCGAGCAGTGCAAGGACAATCTCTGCGTTGATTTCCACGTCCTCCGCCAGCAGGATCCAGCGCCCCTCCAGATTCGGGATCACATCTTCTTCCGTTTCATTCTCCGCCGCTTCGAGTTCTAACGGAACAACGAACGTAAAGGCCGAGCCCTTTCCAAGCTGAGATTCTATCCAAATTTCGCCGCCCATCGTTTCCACAATATTCTTCGCGATCGCAAGTCCGAGGCCGGTCCCGCTGAATTTTCGAGACGCGCCGCTTTCCGCTTGCTGAAATGACTCAAACAATTTTTTCTGCTGCTCCGGGCTGATGCCAATCCCTGTATCCTTCACGCTGACATGTATTGAACAAGAGCCGTTCGTGGCACGATGCAGTGCTACCGAGAGACGAAGTTCGCCTTGCTTCGGCGTGAATTTCACTGCGTTGCTGAGCAAATTCATAATGACCTGCGCGAGCCTTTGTTCATCCCCGATGACGCGTGCCGGTATCCGTTCATCGAACTCGATCAGAAAGCGCTGCTCTTTTTCTTTCACACTGAAATCAATAGCGCTCGTCACATTTTGAAGCATCTTCCAAAAATCAAACGGCCGGATAGAAAGTTCTAGTTTGCCCGTTTCAATTTTGGAGATGTCGAGAATATCATTGATGATGCCAAGCAGATGTTTGGAAGCGCCCTGTATCTTTTCAAAGGCCTCGTCCTTTTGTCCGATATCCCCCGAACTCTTCCCGATCGCCGTCATGCCAAGGATGGCGTTCATCGGCGTACGCATCTCATGGCTCATATTGGAAAGAAACTCACTCTTTGCGCGGGAAGCGGAAAACGCTTCTTCCCGGGCTTCGATCAGACCTTCTGTCAGTTGCCGTTCGAGGATGCTGGATACGATGAGTGTGCCGGCTGTATTGAGAACGGCTAGTTCCTCATTGCCAAACTGAGTGGTGCCGGATGCCGACACAACGATGAATCCCCAAAATACCTCACGCAGCAGGATCGGTACAAGCAACAGCATCTGAATTCCGGAGGGAAACACAGCCCGATCTTCCGGCGGCATATCCGGGAGAAAAATCTCCAGCGGCTGCCCGCCCTGTATCTTTCGCTTGTGCACAGAATCGGCGAGGATTTGCTATCTCTGAAAACCTTTGACGAACATGATGCGGCGGTCACAGAAGCGCTGCATGTGCTCTGTGACATTGTGGACATGGCCAATATCGTTTCCCTTTGGCGCTATACGGAGGAGGGGGGATGCACCCGGATGTATGGCTACTTCGGGGATCACAATGAACAAAAGGGAATCAGTGATGCTTGGCCGGTGCGCTGGATTCGCAAGATACAGGGCG
>BNUG01000098.1 GCA_025997195.1 Clostridia bacterium
GACCGCACTTGCAAACGCGGCAATCACCAACATTTACGGCGTGACCTACGGCATAATCGATGTGAAAGCGGACGGCACGAGCTACTACGGCGCGAACTATGCGCGTGATAATAATAACATTCAGCAGGAGCTTCAACACCTCGACGCCGTTGCAATTACGACGAACTATCTGCCCGGCGGCACGGTGGGAGCGGTGTACAGCGAAACCTTAGTGGCAACAGGCACGACGCCCATCGCGTGGAGCATAACCGACGGCAGCTTGCCGGGCGGGTTGAGCCTTAACGCGGCGACCGGCGAGATTTCGGGTGAGCCTACAGCGGCGGGGACGGTGAATTTCACGGTTCAGGCCGCGAACGGCGTTTCACCCAACGCGACAAAGGCGCTTTCTATCACGATAAACGCGGCGGCGGCCACGGTAACAGGCGTAACCGTCACCCCCGCGACGGCTAATGTGCAAAAAGGTACGACACAGCTATTCACGGCGACGGTTGCGGGAACGAACAGCCCCGCGCAAACCGTGACTTGGGAGCTTGTCAGTTATAGCGGTAGTTCAACCATAGTAGGCGGCTTGCTGACCGTGGACGCGGGTGAAACCGAAACGACCATAACCGTAAAGGCGACATCAACGGTTGACGGCACGAAATCCGGCACGGCTACGGTGACTGTCAGCAACACCGCCCCGCTGACATTCACCGACAGCGCGGCCTATGACATACCCGCGTCAACAGTCGGCACGGCGATTACCAGCATTGACGTGTCGGGCGGGGCTTCAGGCGGTGCAGCGCCGTACACGTTCAGCGCGACCGGGCTTCCCGCTGGCATCACCATCAGCACCACGGGCGTGATCTCCGGCACACCGACTACGGCGGGTTCTGCGGGAACGGCGACGATTACCGTCACCGACGGCGAGAGCGCAACGGCGAGTATTACGATTAATTATGCGGCGATTTCGGAGCCACCTATTACAAACGCCGCGACGCCGGTTATCGGGACACAGCCCGCTGGCGCGGCCTACACCGCAGGAGATACCGCAGCGGCTCTGACCGTGGCGGCGACGGTGAGCGATGGCGGGACGCTCTCTTACCAATGGTATCTTAACGATACCAACGATACGACCACTCCGACGGCGGTTGGTACAGACAGTGCGGATCATACACCATCAACCGCATCGGCGGGAACGGCATATTATTATTGCGTCGTGACGAACACCAATAGCAGCGTGAACGGCACCAAGACTGCGACCGCGCAAAGTACTATTGTTACGGTAACAGTGAGCGCTGCATCCACACTGCCCGTTATCTCAACGGCTCCCGGTGCTTTAACAGGCGGCACAGTAGGAGCGGCGTATACGGCGACCCTCTCCGCATCGAACAGCCCCACAAGCTGGGAAGTGTCAAGCGGAGCGTTACCGGCAGGACTGACGCTCGGCAGCAGTGGCGTTATTTCGGGGACGCCTACAGCGGCGGGAACGGCGGATTTCAGCGTGACTGCGACCAACGCCGACGGGACTTCCGCGCCCGTGGCATTCAGCATTACGATCGCCAAAGGAACGAAAAACGCGCCTGCGGGCCTGACCAAGACCGACGAAACCCTCGCGGGCGCGGGCGACGGCGCGATTTCGGGCGTGACCACGGCTATGGAGTACAAGCTTAGCGGCGCGGGCAGCTATACAGCCGTCACCGGCACGCCGATTACAGGGCTTGCTCCGGGGACATACCTTGTGCGTTATGCAGAAACGCCGGATTACAGCGCAAGCGCGGATACGCAGATCGTCATCGCGGCTTATGGCGAGCCGCTTGTTTTCGCCGACAGCGCGGTCTATGACATTCCCGCGTCCACGACCGGCACGGCGATTGCGAATATTGACGTATCGGGCGGCGTGAGCGGTGGCACGGCTCCGTACACGTTCCGCGAGGCGGGACTTCCGGCAGGGATAACCATCAGCGAGGCGGGCGTTATCTCCGGCACACCGACCACGGCGGGCCCGGCAGGGACGGCGACAATTACCGTCACGGATCGTACAAGCGCAACGGCAAGCATCACGATCAACTACGATACGATAACCGCCGTAGCCAGCATAGCGGCACTATTGGGCGTGACTGCTCCCGTTCGCGGTGCGGCTCCCGTTACAGCCATTACCGAAACGGCGCAGTACACGGGCGCGGTGACATGGACACCCGCCGTTTCCGGCACATTCGCGGCAAGCACCGCATACACGCCGACGCCATAAAAGCCACCCTCATCCGAAGGCGGCCTTGTGTTGGGTTCCCGCAATACTCTAGTCGCGCTCTTTGGATTTGATGCGCGCTGCCTTACCGGTACGCTGACGCATGTAGTTGAGCTTTGCCCGGCGCACATCGCCGTGCCGCACGACTTCGATATGGTCAATCTTCGGCGAATTGATCGGGAAGGTCTTTTCAACGCCGACGCCCGAAGCGATCCTGCGAACCGTGAACGTTTCGCTGATGCCGCCGCCCTGCTTCTTGAGCACGAAGCCCTCGAACACCTGGATGCGCTCGCGCTGGCCTTCTTTGATCGTGATGTGAACCTTGAGTGTGTCTCCTACGGAGAACTCCGGGATATCATCCCGCAAATATTCCTGTGTGATGTCTTTCAGTATATCCATGTCTTTTCCCTCGCTGTTTCCTGCCGGAAACCCATCTTGAATGTTCTTGGCACCTCCGCCCGAATACGGGGCCAGCGGAACATCTGTACAACGCCAAATACTATACCAGTATCCGGATCTTATTGTCAATTGGTAATTATTGGTAATCAGGACTACCCAGCGCCCATTCAGAAGCAAGAGGACGGAAAAGCGCGAAAACTTCTCCGGAATTATGGCATAATAAGAGCATGATGAAGAGCGTAATCGTTTCCCGTCTACGCGGGAATGACATTGTTTGTTCGTGACGCTTAAATAATAACAATGAAGGAGGCTGTTATGGTTTATACAACAAATTACGAGACGCCACTGTGTGAGGTCTTGATTGCGAGTGATGGGGAAAGCATTGTTGGCCTTTGGATGGACGGACAAAAATATTACGGTGCCACGATGAAAGGGGACGCCGTACCTAAGGATGACCTACCCGTATTTCAGGCCGCCAGAGATTGGCTCAGCCGATATTTTGACGGGGGCAAACCGGACATTTCCGAACTGCCTTTAGCGCCTTTCGGCGGAGAGTTTCGGCAGGAAGTCTGGGCGGTCTTGCGCGGGATTCCTTATGGGGAAACCCTTACTTATGGCGATATTGCAAGAGCCCTCGCCGCGAAAACGGGAAAGACACATATGTCCGCGCAGGCCGTTGGCGGTGCCGTGGGTCACAACCCCATTTCCATCATCATCCCCTGCCACCGCGTGGTGGGCACAAACGGAAGCCTGACCGGATACGCTGGCGGGATCGATAAGAAAGTCAAACTGCTCGAGCACGAAGGCACGGATCTGTCCCGCCTGTTTGTCCCGGCGACCTAAATGTAAAAATTACGCTCGCGGGCCTCGAAAGAAAAGCGGGCGGCGTTGTTTCGCCGCCCGCTCTTGCGAGAACCGTACTGTCATTGCGGGCGGAGCCTGCATCGGGCACCGACCCGGCGACCCGCAATCTACTCCGTCTCCCTGCGCCTGTTCCGCAGAATGAGCCATATGGCCGCGGCTGCGATGACCACGATGACTACGAGTATCCACCACGGGAATCCGGCTCCGGTCTCGCCTGCATTTGCCAGCGGCGCGGCGCTGTTTTCAATCGTGAATGACAATATATGCTCGTTTCCGTCCGCGTCGGTATAGATGATTTCTGTCTCACCCGCACCCGCTTTTGGCGTGAACACATAACCGCCCGCGTTCTCGTCGTATCTGCCGCTCAGCGCGGATTCATCCCAGGTCAGACTGCCATCCGGCGCGGCGACAAAGAAGGATTCGTCCGCAGAAACCACAGAAGGAGTGTCACCCGCCGCAAGTTCGCCCGCCGTAAAGATACTGTCCTCGCCGATGGTTTTTCCGTCGTCTCCAAGGATAGGCGCACCACCTTTGGGTTCGGCGGGTTCGGGAACCGTGGCTCCGCCGCCGTCTGTTTTTGCCGGGTCTGCGGATGCCGCCGCCTCGGGCGGTTTTGCCGGCGCCTGTGGCGTGTTCTTCGCGGGACCGCCCGTCTGCGGTACGCCCGTGTTTGGGTCATTCGGCGCAGGCGTAGGTGTAGGCGTAGATGCCGCCACATTCACGACCAGCCGGATATTTTCACTCACACCATCTGAAAATTCCGCGCGATACCAGTGCGTCCCGTTGGGGAGCGTTTTGAGATACGCTTCCGTAAACGTGACGACAGTGCTGCCCTGCATGATGGTGTAGTGCCACGTGTCAATCTCGCCGCCGTCTTTGAGCAGGCGCAAAAACTTTGCGTGATCTGCG
>BNUG01000099.1 GCA_025997195.1 Clostridia bacterium
GTTCGCGTCTCGTGATGCTTGCTATTCCAAGAGATTACAATTAAAATAGTTATTATTCTGAAAACGGACTCAGAATTGTAATATTCCATGAAACAGAAAAGACAGCATATGGAGGAAACATGGCGCCGATTATTGATGAAATAGGGAAGAAGATCACTGCTGTTGGGCAAGGGGCGAAAAATGCGGTTCAGGATTTTTCGCAGGTAACCAAATTAAAAGATCAAATAACGCAGGAGCGAAACCGGATCAACGCTTGCTATCTGGACATTGGACAGAATTATTACAAATTACATGCAAATGATCCGACAGACCCGTTTGCGCAGGCGATGCAGCAGATACAAATCAGCCTGAATCGAATCGATACGCTGGAACGCGATATTAAAATGATTCAGAAGGTAAAACCCTGCCCGACCTGCGGCACTTCGGTCAAATATGATAGTGCGTTCTGTCCGAAATGCTGTCTTTTCTGTTTCATGGAATATTACAATTCTGAGTCCGTTTTCAGAATAATAACTATTTTAATTGTAATCTCTTGGAATAGCAAGCATCACGAGACGCGAACCCAATCACGTCTCGTGACGCGAACTCAATCACGAGACGCTGACCCAATCTTTAGAGACATATGCGGTCTGACCGCTGAAAGACAGCTGCCACCAACTACCGCTCTCTCCTGTGATCGTGAACTGCTGACCGGGCTGCATCCCGCCGAGAATCGAATAGTTTGTCCCGGGGCCGCTGCGGACATTCAGACCAATGCCGACCGTGGTAACGATGCCGGTGCGGTTCGATGAACTTGTTGTGCTGCCCGCGGCACTCCCTGCTCCTGAAGCAGAGACGCTGACCCAATCTTTAGAGACGTACGCCGTCTTGCCGCTGAAGGATAGCTGCCACCAACCGCCGCTCTCTCCTGTGATCGTGAACTGCTGACCGGGCTGCATCCCGCCGAGAATCGAATAGTTTGTCCCGGGGCCGCTGCGGACATTCAGGCCAATGCCGACCGTAGTAACGGTTCCGACGCGGTTCGCCGCAGGCGCCGGATTGCTTGGCGCTGCAGGCTTTGCCGGTTCTGCCGGTTTGGCCGGTTCCGGGTTCGTCGGTACGACCGGTGCAGGCTCGGCGGGATTGGCCGGCGCGGGAGCCGCGGGTTCTTCCGGTTTCGGCAGCTCAGGCTCCGCGGGTACTGCCGGTACAGACTCAGCCGGTTCTTCCGGGACTGCGGGTTCCGGCTCCGTCGGCGCCGCCGGCGCAGGGGCCGCGGGTTTTGGCGTGATCGTGACGGTTTTCTGTCCGAGCAGTACATTGCTGCCCGACGTGCCGTTCGCGTTGATTGCGTAGACATAAATCGTTTGCGCTCCGGTTTTGGATCCCGCGTCAAAGGTGAATTCAAACCCATGATTGTCCCCTGTTCCCGGGTACACTTTGTTTACATCGGTTCGCGTCTTGTTTGTCGTGCCAAGATTGTGCATTTCCCCGCCGCCGCCATACGGTCCGCCGACATAAGCGTGTATGACAATGCCATCGGCCACTTTGTCGCCGTCAAGCGCCCATCCTTTTATCGTGACAGTGCCCTCACCGCCGCTCACAGTATCCAAATTTCCGAATGGGCTGCAGTTGAGATGGTCTCCGTTATCGATGGACCAATCGTCAACCGCGATTGAGGGCTTTTGTCCGCCTACCATGTTCCAGTTTCTGATGTAGTATGGGTGTCCGTACGGTCCGACCCGGAAAACCCGGCCGCTCTTGTAACCAACGAGATAAGTCCCCTCGGCCGGATAGGGTTTGAGTGCGTTAAACTCGGCCGCCGAAATATCGGTGTACGGTTTTGCGCCGCCGATATTCGCCCAATTGGATACCCATATCGGCGCTCCGCCCGCAATCGTGTAAACCGCAGTGCCGTTCCTGATGAGCGAGCCTTCTGTAATCGCTTTGGGAATCGTGACCGTCTTTCCCCCAATGCGCGGATTGTTGCCGCCGTTTGCGTTGATTGCATAAACATAAACGGCTTGTGAGCCTGACAAATTCGTCGTGAATGTCGCACTGTAACCATGGTTGTTGCCAACACCGGGAAAGGCCTTGCCGACGTCAGGCCGGCTCTGATTTGCCTTTGTACTGCCGACCATGACGCCGCCTCTCCCTGCCTCACCGCCCACATAGACATGAACGTCGATCGGCGATGTCGGGGCGTCAGCGTCAAACGCCCACCCTGACACCGTCACCGTGCCGCGGGCACCGCCCGCAGAATCCAATACACCCTGCGGGTCACGGTTTACAGCAGGCGCGGCTCCGCCTCCGGAAACGCTGACCCAATCCTTGGAGACATACGCTGTTCTGCCATTAAAGGACAACTGCCACCAGCCGCCGCTTTCGCCCGTGATCGTGAACTTTTGCCCGGGCTGCATCCCACCGAGGACTGAATAGTTTGTCCCCGGGCCGCTGCGGACATTCAAACCGGTGCCAACCGTTGTGACGGTTCCGGTTCGGGTAGAAGAACCCATACTCGGTGTACTTGGCGTACTTGGCGTACTTGCGGCTCCGCCTCCGGAACCGGTATGGATGTAACCCTGGAAATATCCGGCGCTTCCTAAATAGCCATTGATCCAAGCCTGACTGCAATTATTCCATTCGTTATAGGCCGGGCCGAACAAATTTGACTCGGAAAAATTGATGGTGCCATCCGGATTCACAGCTTCCACAACCGCGTAGTGCATCGTACTCGAATACCAGCAAATAATATCTCCTCTTTTGGGCGAGGTCGTGCTGCGGGATACACCGGGAGCAACATTGGAATCGGTATACCATTGCCCGGATGTATAGCCGGCGCCGTGGGGCGCCGCGCCTGTAATTTCTCTTACCCGCGCATAAGCGTACCAGATGCAGTTGCCCTTGTTTCCGTTGCCTTTCCAGGATCGCCAGCTATTATAGGGGTTATTTACCTCGCGGGAAGCCTGATTTGGCATTTCGGATTGGGATGTCGCCCCCTGCACTGCGGCAAAAACCGAAACCGCCTTGTTCACTTGCGGCGAAATACTGGCCGCCATCGGCACCGAGGTAAACACCAGGATGACCGCGGCGATCGTCACGATCGCAATGCGCTTTGCCTGTCCAAAGACGCCCGCGCTGAGGGTTCCTCCCTCTCTCCTCTTGACTGTAATTTTCATCACATATCCTCCTTCTTGAAATCGCAAAATCACTATCTTGCCTTCATCATAAACGACAAGAAAACCTCTCCCGTATTCTGCGTTTTCCCTGAGAATATGTCTGTCATTGCGGGCGCCACGCTCTTGTCATTGCGGGCGCTGACCCGCAATCCACCCCGTCAGACTGCGTGCAGGACAAAAGGCCTGTCCCTCTGTCTTGTTAGACTGCGTGCAGGACAAAAGGCCTGTCCCTCTGTCTTGTTAACCTTCCGTGTCTGCAGCGCCTTGCAGCGAATCTGCGGCCGGGGACGGCGCAGGCGCCGCATACGCTTTGTATACGATCACATTCACTGTAAATCCAAGTGCGACGGTTATTCCGGCAGCGGTATCCTGACTGTAAACCTTGCCTGATGAATTCTCGTCCGGCGCAGCGGTTCCCTCGATCGCCGCTCCCAATTTCAGACCAACCGCCTCGAGAGAGGCTTTTGCCTGCTCCGGCGTCATGCCGGTCAGGTTGGGAACCTGCGCTGTCTGAGGCCCCTTACTCACCGTGATCGAAACGGCGGAGCCTTCCGCTAAGACGGTTCCCTGTGCCGGGCTTTGCCCCGAAACGAGACCCGGCGCATACGTGTTGTTATAGTCCTCCGTCACGCTGACCGTGAGTTTCAGCGCGCCGAGCGCCGCCTCCGCGTCCATCCGGCTCTTGCCGATCAGAGACGGCATCGTTGCCTCTGCCACCTTGGGGCCGGTACTGATCGTGAAGCTAATCGGCGTGCCGGGTACAAGCATTTCGCCTGCCTTGGGCGTTTGGGCGATGACGGAGTCGACCGGGGCGGCGGCGGCTTCATAGTGGACAATCCCCAAACGGAAGCCGGCGTCCAGAATCGCTTTCTGCGCATTGGCTGTTGTCAGACCGACGATACCGGGCACGGAGACCGGAGTCTTGTCTTCCTTGGGGCCGCTCTCGGGGTGGATTGCGGGTCAGCGCCCGCAATGACAAGAGCGTGGCGCCCGCAATGACAGACATATTCTCAGGGAAAACGCAGAATACGG
>BNUG01000100.1 GCA_025997195.1 Clostridia bacterium
TTTACAATGTGACGAGGATCCAGAAAAGGCTGGGCTACCGGTCTCCGAAGGAATTCCTCAGATCATTGGATTGGAAGGAGTTATTGGCTGTTGCTTAGAAAACTGTCGACAAAAAAGTTGACGTCCCAAAATACAAGGAGGTCGTTTAAATGACATTTAGTGAGAAATTATTGAAAATGAGAAAAGAAAGAGGGCTGTCCCAGGAGGCATTGGCTGAACAGTTGGATACAAGCCGACAAGCCGTTAGCAAATGGGAAAATGGTCAAGGGTTCCCTGAAACCGAAAAAATCTTAATGATTGGGAATATTTTCAATGTTTCCATCGACTATTTGTTAAAAGAAGAAAGTGAATTTACAGATAGTGAAAATGAGCAGGGATATTATGCGAGCCAGGAAGTAGTGGACGGCTACATTATATCGGAAAAGAAAAGGGCAAAGTTACCCGCAAGCGGTGTTTTCATTATAATTGCATCCTGCATAATTCCCAATGTATTTCCCGGGCAGGAAAGCATTGCAAACGCCATAATGCTTTGTCTGATGGCAGTTGGGGTATCGCTATTAGCAGTATTCGTGTTCCGGTTAATATTTAGGACAGACAAATACAAATCTTTGAGAAACGAACCTTTAGTATTTGATAACAATTTTTTGAAAGAGTTCAAAGAAAACTACCGGGTACTAATCAAAAAATATGTTAGCATGGTGGTCTTTTCGCTTGCTATCATCTTTAGCGGAATCATTCTTGCAAATATGGCGAATGGGAATTGGGTTGATGGCGTTTTTCTCTTTCTGATAGCAATGGCCGTTTATATTATGATATATGCCGGATATATGATGATTGTCCTGGGTGTCATTGTGAATAACGATAAACGCACACAAAAGAAAAACGATTTATAGACTGACTTTTTCGATACTCTACTCTCAGAAGTGATAATTATTTTTATCCATTTATTTGTTATGCGTAAAAAATGGGGTAATAATGTCTTTTATTATTGCCTTTAGAAAGTATTGGTTTTCGAACATTTCGAGGTAAGTGTCTATCAGATAATGCGTATATTCATTTTTCGCATCATCATCACGTATTTGAAAAATAGAGCGAAGAAATTTGAAAAATAGAGTGCTCTGATTTGAAAAATAGAATAGTACTTCGGCATTGTATTATTTGCGCCACCGCAGAAAACGCAGGGAAGAACCGATATGTAAACAGCTGGCAATAGACCCCGCTAAAAAGCGTTCCAAAGAAAAACGAAGATAAAGACACAGCCCCACGCATTTCCCGTTCGCTCACGGACTATTAACATTCCATAAATGATAATCATGATCGAGAACATTTCAATAATGCTCGCAAGATTCACGCCGACTGCCCCGTGGATAAGGATACAGAGAATGGCGCTTACTATGGCTCCCCAATTCAGCCATCTATTTTTACTTGGATAACGCTTGTTGATTTTATCGCTGATCACGACATAGTTAAAGCCTTCAAAGAATCCCCACGCAGCGGCAGTGATCAGCATACCCGCCGCGTTTGCCGGAAATCCGCTTGCGAGAACTTCTTCCGTAGTCCAAACCATTTGAAATGGCAGATAACCTGAGGCTTGCCCGGTAGTGAGCGCAAAAATCACATACGGAACAAAACAGAGAACACACAGCAATACTGACGGCAAAACGCCCCGCACTCTCAATCCGTGCGATATAAAACTTTCACGCCTTAAAACCGACACGATCGTTATCCCTAATCCGGCAGTTCCAAACTGAAATGCCGCACCCAGCAAAACGCGCAATAAAATGTTTACATTGCTGTCTTGTATTGTGTTCGTTATGCCGCTTTGAAAAATGATATAAAATACAAGCGCAAGCATAGATGCGATGACTATAATCCATAAGTCCGTGTTTAGCTTTTTCTGTTCAGGCGTTAATTCTTTCGCCATACGCACTCTCTCAACGCGGAAACCCCCTGTTCATCGCTTTTTTATAACAATAGTATACTCCCGCCGAGATGGGATTGAAACCGTTTCGTGCCGCGCCCACCACCTGATGATTAAGGTGATTAAAAAGTCGGTTGACAATAGGTCTGCATCTCTGACCATTCGTTCTTTTCCAATATATCTCTTATCTTGTGTGCCGAATACAAGGGGATATCTATGATACGGTTTTCAGCATCTATTTTGAAATTCGCCGGTGATGTTCGGAGCGAATATTCGGGACGGTATTTTTCATTGTAATATTTCAGGCTCTTTGACCTTAGATTGATACCTGATTTCACCTCGATCGCGATTGGTTCTCCTTTATGATTTTGCGTCAGGAAATCGATTTCCATATCGCTGTTTTCCTTTGACCAATAGTATACCGTTTTATTCAGCGCAAGACGCAGTTCCCCGAATACAAATTGTTCCGCTAAGGCTCCCTTAAATTCTATAAACAAGGCATTTGGTTCCGCGACCATGCTCATTTCAAGGTCGGCCATGGCTGACAGCAAGCCTATATCATTCAGAAAAACTTTGAACGCATCGGGATCCTCATAGGATTTTAACGGGTGCAGCGGAACCGTCGTTTTACAGACAACGCCTATCATGGAGCTGTCTTTCAGCCACTCTATCGCGGTATCGTATTCACGTCCCCGGCCGCCTTTCTTCACATCGGCGTATCTGAATTTTTTATTTTCCTTGGCGAGCTGTGATGGAACCGAGCGCCATACCTGTCTGAGTTTTCCCGCAAATACAGGTGCCGCGTATTTTGAAAAATCTCTGTCATAGGCTTTTAGAATATTTTCCTGCATTTTTCTTGCGGCAAAAAAATCGCTGTTGTTCTCAAAATAGGCGGCGACAACCGCAGGCATCCCGCCCACATAAAAATACTGTTTGAGCATGCGAAGCAATTTTTCGTGAAACGGCTTCACCTGATCCGGTTCGTGATCCTGCATATACCGCACAAGCTGCTCCTCTCCGGCCGCCTGCAAAAATTCAAGAAATGACATCGGATAAAGGTCAAGAAATTCAACCTTACCGACGGGAAAAGACGCATGCTCATGAAGCATGACGCCCAAAGTTGATCCTGCTCCGATAATATGGTATTCGGGCGCTTCTTCACAAAAATATTTCAGGGAAAGCAGCGCTCTGGGTGAGATTTGGATTTCATCAAATACAATCAGCGTCTCGCCGGGCGCCATCACGGTTCCGGTCTCGGCGCTGATGATAGGGAGCAAGTCCTTTGGGGCGACCGTGCTTTCTAATACATTAATCAACGCTGTGCTTTTATCGAAAGAAATATAGGCAAGGTTTTGAAATTTCTCCGCGCCAAACTGCTTCAGCAACCAAGTCTTACCGACCTGCCTTGCGCCAATCATCAGGAGCGGCAGGCGACCAGGTTTTTCTTTCCATTCTGTAAGCTGTTCTATCGCATTTCGGTACATTGCTTCCTCCGCGAAAAATTCAGTGCTTCCGGCATTTTCACTTGCATTATATCAACTATTTCAATGATATGCACGTTTTAAGTACATTAAGACGAACATATTCGCACGTTTTAAGTACATTAGAGGTGATGAATTTGCGCGTTTTAAGTACATTATGCAGCTGTCTTTTCGGCATAGTTGTAGCTGTCTGTAGCTGTCAAGCCATGCCTTCATTCGCAAGCCACGTATAGGCATTGATGACCCTGACTCCCTCAATATTCATTTCCTCCCAATCCGTGGTTATCAGGAATTTTGGGTTGTGATCTCTGATCTTTATCAACGGAAGCAGTTCACGCTCTAAGGTTGACGTCTCTTTTGCGCTGTAAGCAACCTGATAGTAGGATGTATTGCCGTTTGGCAGCATATGGACAAAATCAACTTCCTTGTCGCCTACTTTACCAATAGAAAGTCTACCACCTATTCGTTTGAGTTCAAGATAAACCACATTCTCAAGGATGTGTCCTCTGTCTGTATGGAATCCTCTGTTTAGAATAGCACGGGAAAGTCCAATATCCGGCACATAATATTTCATTTGTGTTTTAAGCAAGGACTTGCCTTTTATGTCGTAGCGACGGACAGGATATAGCACATAGGGGACGTCAACTTTTTTGTCGACAGTTTTCTAAGCAACAGCCAATAACTCCTTCCAATCCAATGATCTGAGGAATTCCTTCGGAGACCGGTAGCCCAGCCTTTTCTGGATCCTCGTCACATTGTAAA
>BNUG01000101.1 GCA_025997195.1 Clostridia bacterium
ACCTTTAATCGATTTTCATTTACATTTAACCTATATCTTATATGGTTGTATAATGAATCGCCAAAGATGTGTCATGGATTGCTCGGCAATCATAAAAAAAATTCGCGACCTCGCCGGAACTGCCCCGGATACGGTTTGTTTTCAGCGAGGGTCGGATACATTCACTTATGGAGAGCTTATCCGGCGTGCCGATGTACTGACTGCGGAATGGCTTCGGCGTTTTCCGGGGCGCGATCCCTTGCTTTGTTTCGGGAGCCTGGATTTCGAAATGATCGTGGGATTTTTAGCTTGTATTCAATCGAGCCGGCCGTATATCCCTGTCGACGCGTCGATGCCCGCTGACCGGGTGAAGACGATACGGGATACGTCGGGTTGCTGCGGAATCTGGGCGGCGGCGCCCTGGCCCTTTGAAGAGGAGTCCCTTCCGGTCTTTTCCGCCGAAGAATTCGGCCTGCTTCCTTTGGTCCCGGCGGGCGAAAACGATAGGCAGCCTGTTACAGGCGACGACATTTTTTATATTATTTATACCTCCGGCACCACCGGTTTGCCGAAAGGCGTTCAAATCAGCTATCACAATTTGACCGGCTTTGTGGCTTGGATTCTTTCAGATTTCGGACTTGGCGAGGGGCGCCGGTTTTTGCTGCAGGCGCCGTTCTCGTTTGATTTGTCTGTGATGAGTCTCTGGCCGGCGCTGGTGTCCGGAGGTACCCTTGTGACGATCGGAAAGGATGCGATCACCGATTTCAAACGGCTGTATTCGGAAATTCCCGAATTGGGTTTGCAGGTCTGGGTATCGACGCCGTCCTTTGCGGATCTGTGTCTGGCGGATCCCGGATTTCACGAAGAGAACAATCCGCAGATTCGTCATTTTCTCTTCTGCGGAGATGAATTGCTTCACCGCACCGCGGAAAAACTTGCGGCGCGCTTTCCGGGCGCCCGTATTTTTAATACCTATGGCCCCACAGAAGCAACCGTCGCCGTCACGCAAGTAGAAATCGATTCAAAAATCCTCGAAACATACGAGAGGCTCCCCGTCGGCACGGCAAAGCCCGATACGCAAATCGAGATCCTGAACGAAGCCGGGCTGCCTTCGCCCGATGGCGTGGCCGGAGAGATCGTCATCGCGGGCCCTGCGGTATCGGCCGGATACCGAAACGATCCGGAGCGGACGGCCGAGGTCTTTTTCCGTTATAATGATCTGCCTGCTTATCATACCGGCGACGCCGGCGTGATGGAAAATGGCATGTTGTTCTTTAAGGGACGTCTGGATTTTCAAATCAAATTCCATGGCTACCGAATTGAACTGCAGGACATCGAGCAGCATCTTCTGAAAAACCCCCTTATCGCGGATGCGCTGGCGGTACCAATCTACAAAGATTTCAAGGTATTTCGCATCGTCGCCTATCTTGTGGCCGCCGCGCATGACTTTGAAAGCGAGTACGAACTGTCGAAGTCGATCAAGAAAACTCTGGCAAAATCGGTACCCGACTATATGGTTCCGCAAAAATTTGTCTTTGTCGACAAACTCCCGCTGACCGTCAACGGCAAGGTCGATCGCAAGCGCGTGACAGAAGAGGTCAATCCGGCATGATCTTCATGAATCCTTACGCCGCGCCGCAGTATTTTGGTATCTTCGCGGCGGCGGTGCTCCCTGCCGTGATCCTGCAGTCTATGGGAAAACGCTGTAACTGGTATAAGGTTCTGCTCACGATTTTTTTTCTGTATATGAGTTTTGGCGGACCCGCCGCCCGTCAGGGAATCGCGCTCCTTGCGTATGTCTCTTTTCAGTCTGTCCTGACCTCTGTTTATTTTGCCTATCGCAAGAAAAACAATGCCTCTCCGGTCTTTTTTGCCGCAGTCATCTTGTCGATTCTTCCGCTTTTTTTGTTAAAACTGAGCGGCGTCTTGCCGAATCCAAAGACCTTTTCCGTTTTGGGGTTTTTGGGAATTTCCTATCTGACCTTTAAGGCGGTACAGGTCGTCCTCGAGATACGAGACGGCCTGATCACCGAATGGAAGCCCTGGCGTTATATACAGTTTCTCCTGTTTTTTCCGACGATTTCGGCGGGCCCGATCGACCGCTTCCGGCGTTTTGAAAAAGACCTGACCGCGCCCCCCGAACCGGAGCGTTATCTGTCACTGCTGAGCAAGGGGATAGAAAATATCTTCGTTGGATTTTTATACAACTACATCATCGGCTACCTGCTCGGACGCATCGTCTTGCCGGCCGTCGAAAATTATGTGCTGAACGAAAGCGGTCTGATTTTCGGAACGCTCTTGTATATGTACACCTACAGCCTCTTTTTATTTTTCGATTTTGCCGGCTACAGCAAACTCGCGATCGGCGTCAGCAATCTTCTCGGTTACGAGACGCCGCCGAATTTCAATCTTCCGTTTCTGAGCACAAACATCAAAGACTTTTGGAATCGCTGGCATATGAGTTTGTCGTTTTGGTTCCGGGATTACGTTTATATGCGTTTGCTCATGACCTTTCTCAAGAAAAAAACCTTCCGGAGCCGCGTCGCCGCGTCGAATGTGGCCTATTTTGCGCTCTTTCTTCTCATGGGCGCCTGGCATGGCTTTACCTGGTACTACATAGTATACGGACTATATCATGCGGCGCTGATTTGCGCTTATGACGCCTGGCTTCGTTACAAAAAAGGAAGAAACATCCCGGGCAATCGGCTTACAAAAATCCTGTCCGTTGTGCTCACTTTTCACGCGGTATGTTTTAGTTTTCTGATCTTTTCAGGATTTTTAGAGAAGTACTGATGAAAGCAGGAGTATGCAGATTGTTTGTCAAATTGCCCAATATCAAGAAAGAAAACGCAGCCATACTGGTAGTACGGCGAGGCTTTCTGACGCAGAGATTGGGAAATTTGGCAAGCAAGGTGCGTGCTCCTGTTTTCATTAGTGCTTCTTTACGCTGATCAGACAATTGTAGGAGACTAACTATATGAATATGAACGAGATCATTCTTGACATTTTAGCAGAACTGACCGGTACCGAAGAAGTGCGCAATGACCCGGAGATCGATCTCTTTGGCGAGGGGCTTCTGGATTCTATCGGCGCCGTCGAATTCCTCATCGAACTGGAAGCGCGTCTCGAGATCTCGGTGCCGCCTTCGGAGTTTGACCGTGCACTTTGGGGTACCCCGCGGCATATCCTGGAACAGGTCGAATTGCGTACAAAATAATGTTACTGAAAAAATTCCTGATCGCTGTTCTTCCGCTTGTTTTGGCCGTCGTTTTCCTGGGGGTCTGCCTGCTTGTTCCGTTCGAGATTCCGAAAGACGCTTTGCCGTGGGCGGCGACGTCGCTTTCGACGTCTATCTTCAAAGGGGCGGCCATCAAACAGAAAGCCTTGCAAAATCAGGATCCCATCTACATTCCTTTCTTTGGTTCCTCGGAATTGCGGCGTTTTGACGCCATGCATCCGGCGGTGCTGGCCAAAAAATACAAACGTGATTATCGCCCCTTCCTTTTGGGAACCGCGGGGACGCAATCCATATCTCATTTCCTGTCGCTTCATTCGATGGGGGCGTCTTTGGAAGGAAAACGTGCCATCTTTATTATCTCGCCGCAGTGGTTTACCGAGGAAGGCGCAGGCGAGGGCGCTTTCGAAAAACTGTTTTCGCCGCTTCAGGCGTATGACTATATTTGTGATACGAATACGAATGCAGAGGAGCGCGCCTATTTTGCCAAGCGAATGAGGAGCTTCGAATTCGTACGGGACGACGCCCGGCTGTCGCTCCTCTTCCCTGCATCCGGCGAGGAACCGGATGCCTATGAATTGCGGCGTGCGGAAAACCATCTGAAAATACTGCGGGCGGAA
>BNUG01000102.1 GCA_025997195.1 Clostridia bacterium
CGGTCACCACCACGGCACGGTATGCGGTGGTCGTATTGTTGTTGGAGTCGGTGGCGGTGTATTTCACGCGGTAGACGCCGATGTTTGCGGTGTCGATGGTGGTAGATGCACCGGCGCCGTCCAGCGGAGTGGCTGTCATGGTGGTGTAGAGGTCTTTGCCTTGACCCTCGGTGTCACTGTTCCAGACAGGATAGTCCGCGTCATCGGTGACCTCTAAGGCCGCTTTGAGTTCATCCGCTGTCAGGACGTGCGAGACATGCGGCGTCTGGGCTATCACGAGCGGATAGTCCGTGAACTTGATGACCGGAGGCAGACCCGCAACGCTGACGTTCAGAGTGGCGGTTTTGTCAGGCGAGGTCGCGTCGTTGATGGTGATTGAGCCGTGGTCGGTCACGGTAGTCGGCCATACACCGCTTACCTGTACGATGTCGGCACTTACGATAAGCGCGACCTCTGCGCCTGCTGTCGCGGGTGTGAGGTATTGGGCTATCTTGGCAGCGTCAAAGAGGTAGCTGACATCCTGATCTGTCGCCGTTCCTTCATGAACCACCGTTCCTTCGACCACTACCTTGTAGTTGTAGCTGCCGGGCGCAACAGCGGCAGGAGTCGTGCCGTCTTCCAGTATGTCTTTCAGCTCAATGGAAGAGAAGCCGGCAAAGGCAGAGCTGTTACCGGCCGGGTTTGCCGGCACGGTGAAGCTGATCTTGTATTCTAAAGTCTCGGTGAGGTCGGTCACGGTACGGCTGTCCACATAGGTGCCGCTGCCGTCGTTTACAAACTTGCCGAAGCTCTTTTTGATGTTGTCGATAACGACAGGGTCAGGGGTGTTGTAGCCCACATCGATCGTGTGGGTCTGCTCGTCGGCTGAACCAAGCGCAATGACGATTTCATCGGTGATACCGCTGATCGGCGCATAACCTGTATCCGAGGTGGTGATACCCATGCCGTCTTTCGGTGTGGGGAATATCAGCCGGTAGGTACCGGCAGGTACCTCGAACTTGTAGGCACCCTGCGCATCGGTGGTGAATACATCGCCTGCGCCCATTGTGTATGCGACCCAGTTCGTGCCGCTTTTGACTTCGATGCCTACCGTAACGCCGCTAAGCAATCTATCGGTGCCGCTGTCATAGGTTCCGTTGCGGTCAGTATCGGTAAACGCGATACCGCTGATCAGCCCGTTGTTGCTTTCGGTATTCGGCTCGTCGGTCGCATCGCCCGTGTTCTCGTTTACGATGAGACGGCCGGTGTTGGTCACGGTGATCGGCCAGGCGCCGGAAACCTGTGCAAGGTTGGCGGTGACCGTCAAGGTGATGGTCGCACCGGCCAGTGTGCTGAAGTCGGTATCCTCAGCCAGCTTGAAGCTTGCGACCTGTTTGCCGGCCAAGGCGCCGGTGCCCGCGGCATAGGTGGCAGTTCCCGTCACGGGGATGGTGGTTGTGCTCAGCTTGGCGCTGATGGAGACGTTGGCGATGTCTTCACCCTTCAACACCAGACCGGCATCCATGATGTCAAGCAGTTCAAGGTGGTTATAGCCGGCGGTGTTACTCGGCATGATGTAGCTTATCTCATAAACAAGGTCAGCCTCTGAGTCATGTATCGGTCCTGAGGTGGCCACACCACCGACGGCTACCAGGTCTTTGACAAAGGCGCCGGCATCGGTGTTCTTTGTCGGCTGGGCATAGCCGGCATTAGCAGTCAAGGTCGCAGCAGTGGTCAGTGCCAGAGCAGGCGAATACCCGCTGTTGTTCACGTCACTGTAGACCCTGGATGTGTCACGACCGGAGGTTATCAGGGTCGTGTAGCCGTACCCTGTGACAGCCGGAGCCTTGACAACGTAGCTGCCGGCATAGGCAGCAAAGGTGTAGGTGCCGTCTGCGCCGGTTGTGGTGGTGGCAACGGATGTGGTGAGGTCTCCTGCGTCATAAAGCGTCACACTCTGGTTTGCCAGGGGGGTCTCGCCACTGTCAAAGATGCCGTTTTTGTCCGTATCGGTAAAGAGCACGCCGGTGATGGTGCCTTTGGCGATTTTGTAGCCGGCGTTGGAGACGGCGTTTTGGTTGGCGTCAAGGTCAAGGGTTATCGCATTGCTTGCGCCCTCGGCGGTCTTGACGTTGGTCACGCTTGTTCCGCCTGTACCGAGTACAAACTCATAGCCTGAGATTTCCGGATAGGTAACGACGTAACTGCCGGCGGCGACAGGCTCGCCACTGGTCAGGGCCGTAATTGAAAACGTACCGTCCGCGGCGGTTGTGGCAGTAGCCAAAGCTGTGGCAAATGTCGTGTCGGTGTCCGCGTACAGGGTCACGGTCTTGCCGGCACCTACGCCTGTCTCGCCTGTGTCTATCGTGCCGTCACCGTTGGCATCATACCAAAGTGTACCGCTGACAGCGGCGCCGTCCTTGATTGCCGGACCGTCTTTCTCTTTGTCGCCCAAGCCCGAATTACCGCTGCCGGCATTGAGCACTAATTGTGCCTTGTTGGTGATCGTAGCAGGGTATGTACCGTCGACTTTTTCAAGTTTGGCTTTGACGTAGACATTGAGCATATCACCGCCCGTCAGTCCGGAGAAATCTCCGATCAGGTAAGACACCGTACCGCCCGTTTCGGAAAATTGGGCGGAATCGATGGTCAACTCTGTACCGTCCGCCGCAGAAGTACCGCCGACGCGAATCACGAAAGGATCGGCTTCACCGTCGGCATAGACCAATCCTGCCGGCATGATGTCATTGATACGCAGGGATTCCCAGCCGGTCAGATCGCCCGGCAGGGTGAACTGAATGCGGTATTCGAGAACGGTTTTGCTGTCAGTGACTTTGCGCCCTTTTCCCCAGGCGCTGCCGTCCCAAACTTCCTTGTTCAGCGACGACTCAAGTACATCTACGCCGCCGGGCGTCTTGTAGCCGGCATTGTTCGTATGATTATAGGCACCGACCCAACTGACGGTCAGGGTCGTGGTTTTGCGCGAATGGTTGTACGGCGTGGTGATACCCTTCGGTGAAAGATCGGGGAACTGGATATAGTAGTCGCCCTCACCGATGGCGTAGGCATCCGCATAGACCTTTCCGAAGGAATAACTGCCGTCGGCAGCGGTAGTCGTAGTGGAGACCAATGCGCCGTTGCTCTTATGAAGTTCAACCGTCTTGTTCGCAAAACGGGTAGCCTCGGTTGCCCCAATGTCGCCGTCGCCGTCAAGGTCTTCCCACAAAATGCCGCTGAACGTACCGCCAAGGATATTGGCAGTGACGTCTTTGGTCAAAGCGGCAGTCTTACCATCGGCATCAACATAATCATAGCTATAGGACAACGGAATAGAGACCTTCGTGTTAGTCGCCTGGAACGCGACAACCTTAGCCGAAGCGTCCGCCAGAACCGGAGACAGGTACTCGGTACCGCTGTCCGTGACGCGGATGACCAAAGCGCCGGTCCACTTGTCGATATGAACCTCCGTATTGGCTGCCGGAGTGGCGGCTTTTTGTCCGGTAATACCTTGTGCGTCCGGTACCGACATGGCGGCATCTACCGCTGTCAGCGCCGCCTTCCCATCGGGAGAAATCTGTGCGCCATCCGGAACAACGACAATGCTGACGGTCTTATCACGCGTCTCGTCGCCACCGCTTGTTTTGTGTGTAGCATAGCGGACATCATAAATCCGGCTTGCTTCACCATCTGCAAGAGGTGTACCCAAAGCGGCTACGGCCTCAATGCCCATGACTTCAGCAAGTCCATTGGGGACGTTCTCGGTACTGAAGATGAAGTGATAGACGAATCCGGGGCGATCGGTATCGACCTGCGCCAGACATTGCCAGATGGCGCGGTCAACCCGAA
>BNUG01000103.1 GCA_025997195.1 Clostridia bacterium
AGTTTCAAGGTGGTCGGCAAATGGTAATTCATCAGTTTCCGCGTATCCTGCAATTTTTCGGGATGAGTCTCGATGTGGTCGAAAAGTATTGCCAGTACGACGCGATGGAGTACCAGCCGGAAAATATCATCCTGGCCAAGCGCCACATCAAAACTCTTGATCTCCGCGACCAGACTTGACAGCATACCGCCGATTTGCCCCATATCCTTAGAGCGAACGCCTGCAAGCGCCGTCTCCGAGAAATTGCTCATCTTTGCCTGGGCGCCCGAGCCGTACTGCAGGATGATCGCGGAATTCGTGAGATCGATTTGCTTGGCAAACTCATCAACCTGTTTCTGCTCTTCCGGCGTCAGCGGCACATTCTCAATGATAGCCTCAGTATACTCTTTGACAGGCACGATCGGCGCCTGCGGAATCGCTCCGTCTTCTATGACGCCAAGCGTCAATGCGGGTGCCGGTGCAGGCTCCAGAGTGAGGATCGGTGTTGTTTGGGAAATGTCTTGGTCGCTCATCGTTTGTCTCCTTGTTTCATCTTTTATCATAATATCTTATATCGACAGGTTGCGCCGTGATTGCTCTTATTTTTTGCCCGTGATGTCAAAATTACTGCCCATCAAGCCATCTTTCTCAAACATTTTTGTCAGAACCTCGGCTTCTGTCGTGGCGTCTAGGGTATCTTCCGCATAAAGCCCGTGCAGGAAATTGTTGAAGGCTGCGTCTGCTGTTGTCAAGGCTTTTTCGATGTCGCGCTTGGCCAGGATGATATTTTCCGGCTGGTACTCCATCGCGTCGTACTGGCAATACTTTTCGACCAGTTTCAAGGTGGTCGGCAAATGGTAATTCATCAGTTTCCGCGTATCCTGCAATTTTTCGGGATGAGTCTCGATGTGGTCGAAAATACGCTTCGCGGTACGTTCCAGTTTGTAAAGAATGTTCGAAATATCGTCGCCCGGCAACATGATGTTGGCTGCCCGGATCTTTTCCAACATCGCGCGCCCTTCATAGAGGAAAGCCTCGAGCGGCTGTGTTTCGGGATTCCGGAGGCGCGCCTCACGCTCCGCTTCCTCATGGGCCAGCATCTCCCGCTTCTTTTCGGTTTCGATATAATCCAGATATGCGGGCTCGCCCTTCATCAGCGTCGTTTCCCCGGCATCCGTATAGAGGTCGAAGTGCAGACCCCATCTTTTCAGCTTGCGCATATCGCTTTTGATCAGACCCGGAAGGAAGCCGGTAGCCGACGTAAGATCTTCTAACTTCGCGATATTTGCCTTGTCAAGCAGCGCGGCGCTATATTTCGAAAGACGGTCGATGACGCGTTTTCGTCCAAGACCGACGTTCATGACAATAAGACAGAAGACAAAAATCACGGCCAGCACGATCAGAACCGGGAGCAGTGCGCTGAAAAGAATACCAATAAAAAATGCGACGATCAAGACGATCGCAAGACCGATCCCGGAAATAATTGACCCGACCAAACCGAGCACAAAGCGAACCATTCAAAAATCCCTTCCGCTGCACGTAACCAATACTGGGGATCCCGGAGCGCCGTTTCCGTCGTTCAAAGTACCCTAACCACGTTAGGTGGGTTGCCTGCACACTGCTTTTGCCATCCGGTCAAGCCGGCTCGGCAGCTACACTGTTGACGCGGCGCTCCCTGTACTTCAATGTTGGATAATTGTCACAACTTCATCGCACGCTCCAGGAATACCCGGTAAAGTGAAGTATATCATAAAACCATTCATTCCATACACATGGCCTTCGGCGCCTGCCGAAGGCCATGAAAAAGAAGAAGAAGTATGAAACTGGAATTCGCGTTTGGTTCCTCTAATAGTAGTTCTGTTTTTTCACTTCGAAGATGAGTTCCTCTCGAAAATCGGGGTGGGCAATGGCGATGAGACGCTCTGCTCTTTCTTGAATCGACCTGCCCTGTAGAGAGGCAACACCATATTCCGTAACCACATAATCCACATCGTTGCGCGACAAAGAGACAATAGAACCCGGTTTTAGCAGCGGTACGATCTTGGAGACTGGAATCCTTTCACCGGCTTCATTTTTCACATTTGCCGTAGAATACAGCGCGATATAGGAATGTCCGCCTTCACTTCTTTGTGCGCCGATGGCCGTATCCGCTTGGCCTCCCGTGCCGCTAAACTGAACCGGCCCAATCGCCTCGGAAGCGCACTGACCAAACAAATCCACTTCCATGGCCGTATTGATGGACGTCATCTTGTAGTTCAGCCCGACCACGGCAGGATCGTTGGTCCAAATACCATTCCGCATGATCACCGATGGATTGTCATCTAAAAAGTCATAGAGTTTTTTGGAACCCATGGCGAAAGTGCCCACGATTTTGTGAGGTTCGAGCGTTTTGCAAGAATTGTCCACAGCACCACATTCCACCAAATCCACCATTCCGTCCGTGATCATTTCCGTATGGATACCGAGATGCTTTTTTGCCTTCAGCCCGGCAGCCAACGCGTTCGGAATACCGCCAATCCCAAGCTGGATGGTGGATCCGTCTACGATTCGCTCCGCGATCAATTCGGCGATCACCTTGTCTTTATCGGAAAATTCGCCTTCCGGCAACGCGAAGACAGGATAGTCAACTTCCGTCAAGGCGTCGATCTCGCTGATGTGCACAGCCGTGTCCCCGAAGGTACGGGGCATATTGGGATTGACCTCAACGATCACCACCGCGCCGGCGTCGATGGCTTCGCGTTCATAAGTACAACTGAGCGACAAACTGAGGTAACCGTGTTTGTCCATTGGGCTGCAGGAGGCCAAAAGAACCAGCCTGCGTCCATCCTCAAGCCTGGCAAAATTGCGCTTTTTGAACGCGAGATGCAGCCGCTGCGGTACATGGCTCGTATTGATCTGACTGCCGGCCTTGCGGTTGGCAGCGCCGTAAAACCAACTGTTGGCAAACACGCTGTCAGCGTATTCCGGATTCAGGATATAATCATACATACCGACCGGCAGACAGCTGGTCACATCCGCGCCTTTCACGCCGTTTGCGGCCACCGTATGAACCTGCTTTATGAGTTCAATCGGCTCCGAAGCGCCAAGAGACGTAATGATCAGATCACCGGACTCGATGAGGGCAAGCGCCTGCGGTATGTCCTTGCGCTTTTGCTGATATAGTTCCTGTACATTTGGCATGTTTTTCTCCCTTCAAGAAGCCAAAGCGGCTACTGCTGCGCTTTGCCCCATTTCACGATGCTGCATCCAAACACATAGCCTGTTCCGGCGCCCACCAGCGCACACAAATCACCGTCTTTTACGATGCCATCCTTGATACCATAATCCAGCGCGAGTAAGGGATCCATATGTCCGCAATGTCCATCATCCCACAAGAACACCGTCTTTTCCCGGTCGATACCGAGCTCATCCATCAGGCCATAGTGCGCGCGGTTGCCGATATGCACCACCCCGATAAAATCAAGGTTGCTGCTATCGATATCATTTTTCGCGCAGGCGCCGCGTACGGTACCGGCGAAATCGGGCAAACTGCGCGCGCCCAACCTCGATTTCATGCCCGGGCCATCGGTGATGGTCAGCAAGCTAAAACGGCGTGTTTTTTCGGAATCTTTGACCATTTCTTCCACCATCTCCTGCGTGAGCGGATGATAGCTGCCGCCCGTGACACCGATGACGTCATTCGCAAAGCTGGCGTCGGTGAAAATATTGGATTCCAGCACCAGATTCCGGTCATAATCCCTGCGCAGCATGAGCGCGAACGCGCCGGGACTCAT
>BNUG01000104.1 GCA_025997195.1 Clostridia bacterium
AAGATCCCCAGAGGCGAAATCCTGATCGAGAAAGATGAATTGATCCAACTTTATCATGGCTTGCTCGAACAGCGGTTCGATGCGGTGTTTTTTTCAACGCTTGGGCGGGAAATGTTCGAACAGGCAGCAGCCAAAAAAATCATCATCTGATGGAGGGTCACGGCCGCTAATTTGTCATCCAGTATATTCACTTAGGATACTCCGTTGATTTTGTAAGCGGTGAATGGATCAACCAGTCATTCTGCGCCGCAGGTGCAGAATCCATATTCATTATACAATGAATATATAGGAATACATAGAAATACATAGGATTCAGGATTCAGGATTCATATGCAATTTTCGTATTATCATATACACTTTCATGACGGCATTTTGCGGAGCGGATGTATATAATTGTTTTGTCCATCAACGCTTGTGGAATGCTTTTGGTATTTTCGGTGTTAATTCCATGAAAGGAGCAGGAGGAAAAATTAATGGGTAAAAAGGTATATGTAGATCTAAGTCATCCGTTCAGCGCGGAGGCGCCGCGTTGGCCGTATTTTGAAAAAGCGAGCGTGACCAGCACGCACACGATGGCAAAGAGCGGCGTTCTGACCCAGTGGATCAATGTGCCCCAGCATACGGGTACGCACTGTGACGCCCCCCGTCACGTCATGGAGTATGAATTCGACGGCCGGCGTGCAAGGTACACGCACGAGATGCCGATCGATGCTTACACAGGCGAAGCGGTTTGTATTCCGATCGAGGCCGAACCATGGCAACTGATCGGGCCGAAAGAACTCGAAGAGGGTCTGAGCAAGACAGGACTAAAGCCCGGCGATCTGGAGGGCTTGGTTCTTGTCCTCGATACCGGGATGCACAAATACTATGACGATTCCAAAGCGTACTATCATTATGCGATCGGCACGGGCGTGGAAGCCGGGAAATGGTTTGTGGAATACAAGGTCAAATGCGTCGCAATGGACGGACAAGCGCTGGATCATCCACTTCATACCGCGATGGGTCTAAACGGCGGAACAAAGCTAAATCTGGTAGGACATTCGGGGCAGCCGCTCGTTGACGAATACCGGCAGCTGTTTGGCGAGGAAGCATACGCCGAATTTGATAAATTTGAATACGTCAAACTGCATGGCCAGGCAGCCTATGACGAAAAATACGGATTCCTGGAACAGCATAGCGGTTGGGGCACTTGGGAACCCTGCCACAAGCTCATGCTCGGAAACGGCATCGTAGGCGTTGAGAACCTGGGCGGCGATTTGGCAAAGGTGAGCGGGAAACGCTTTGAGTTTTTCTGCTTCCCGATGCGTTGGTATATGGGCGATGGAGCCATGACCCGCTGCATCGCGAAAATCGATGAAGACGATCTGAACCCGGTTCCGGACAGAGAGTATTTCTATGCCGGCACCGGCTATGCAGATGAAGCACATGGCGGCGCCAACGGTGCAGAATATATCCAGCGCCTGTTCAGTAGAAAAAAATAGAAGATATTACATTTCGTTGATAACCAGCCAAACGACCTATCATTTCGATGCGTTTGGCTGGTTATATCTATAGACTTTCTGTTGTTACACAAACAGCAGCTGCACCATCAGCATATAGGCGACGGTTCCGGCCGCAATGGCAATCAGCGAATTCTTAAATAATAAATACAACGCGACCACCAGCATGACCGCCAGCAATTCCGGCGCCCCGTGCGGGGAAACCAAGATCACCGTATTGCGCAGGCAGTAGACGATGAGCATCGCCGTGATCGCAAACGGTAGGACTTTTCCCAGGTATTCCACAAATTTGGGAATCGGCCGTCCTGCCGGAAACAGGACAAAAGCCAGGATACGTGTGCCGAACGTCGTGACTGCGAAAATAGTCACCATGATGAGCGTTTGTGCTGCCGTCACGGTTGCACCTCCGTACTGGGCGGATCCTCTTGGCGAGGCTGCGCCTCCAGGCGAAGCGACAACTCTTGGCTAATCGGCTTTTTAAACAGGCTGAAGATCACGACCATCGCCGCCATACTGGCCAGAATGAACCAATCCGGACCGAAGATCACACGGCAGACGAGGGAGGCGCCAAGCCCGATGAGCGCCGGCGTCCTATTTTGCTTCTGTTTCCACTGACCCAAAAAGATCACGACAAACAGCGCAGTCATCACAAAATCGATCCCTGTGGTGCTGATGGAGAGTGCACTGCCGAGGATGCCTCCGAGCGTGCAGCCGACGATCCAATAAATGTGGTCCAAAATGCTGATTACAAGATAGAATTTTTCTTCCTTCATTCCTTCAGGCGGATTCGCCGATAGGTGCAAGGCAAATGTTTCATCTGTCAAAGCGAAGATCATATACCATTTGGCTTTGCCGTAAGGCCGGAAGCGCCCCAGCATGGAAATGCCGTAAAACAAATGACGGATATTCACCATCAGCGTCACAACGAAAGCAGCCATTGGATCGAAACCGGAGGCCATGAGTCCCACCGCCACAAACTGACCGGAACCCGCGTAGATTGTGACGCCCATGAGAAACGCCCACCCGGAACCAAAGCCTTTGCTGGCCAGCAAAACACCAAAGGCCATCCCCATAAAGACATAGCCGGTGAGCACCGGGATTGTATGAGGAAATGCCGCAAACAAAAATCCTTTTTGGGTACGCATCGGCTTATCCTCGATGTCAACCTCCAAGGTAGGCTTTTTTCACATCCTCGTTGTCCGCCAGTTCGCTCGCATCGCCCTGTATCGCGATATGTCCGGTCTCCAGCACATAGGCCCTGCTGGCTACGGACAACGCCATCTGGGCGTTCTGTTCCACAAGCAAGATCGTGGTACCGGCCTGATTCATCTCCGTAATGGTGGCAAAAATCTGATCGACCAAAATGGGAGCAAGCCCCATAGAAGGCTCGTCCAGCATCAGGAGTTTCGGGTTGCTCATCAGTGCCCTGCCCATGGCCAACATCTGTTGCTCGCCTCCCGACAGCGTACCGCCTACTTGCTTGTACCGTTCTTTGAGCCGGGGAAAGAGACTGTATACCCGTTCCAAGTCGGCGGGGATGCCTTCCGGCTTTTGCGTAAAGGCCCCCATTTCGAGATTTTCCTTCACTGTCATGCTCAGGAAAATCCGCCTGCCTTCCGGCACCTGCGCAAGCCCGCGCTCCACGATCTTGTGCGGCGCCATCGTACTGATGCTTTCGTCCATGAACGTGATGCTTCCGGTCTTCGAACGCAGCAGGCCGGAAATGGTCTGCAGAATCGTGCTCTTCCCGGCACCGTTTGCTCCGATGAGCGTGACGATCTCTCCCTCGCTCACTTCCAGCGAAACATCCTTCACCGCATGGATCGCGTCATAATATACATGGATGTTTTCAACTTTCAGCATACTATTCTTCTTTCCGCCGACCAAGATAGGCTTCGATCACCTCGGGGTTGTTCTGTATCTCACTCGGGACGCCTTTGGCAATGACTTTGCCGAAATTGAGGACACAGATGCCTTCGCAGATACCCATAACAAGATTCATATCGTGTTCGATGAGCAGTACCGCAATCTGGAAGGTATCCCGAACCTTCACAATATTCTCC
>BNUG01000105.1 GCA_025997195.1 Clostridia bacterium
AAGAATGGGACATTCGCCTCACCGGCCGTGGCCTTCGACAGATACGTTTTGCCCGTGCCCGGAGGCCCAATGAGCAAGATGCCTTTCGGGATCCGCGCGCCGAGTTCGTTGTACTTCCCCGGATTTTGTCGAGATGTTTGTCGGCGTCGGTGCTTCGCGCGTCCGTGACTTGTTTGAGCAGGCGAAAAAGAGTGCGCCCTGTATCATTTTTATTGACGAGATTGATGCGGTCGGCCGCAGAAGGGGTGCGGGTCTCGGTGGCGGGCACGATGAGCGCGAGCAGACTCTGAACCAACTGCTGGTCGAAATGGACGGGTTTGGAGAAAATTCCGGCATCATCATTCTAGCGGCAACGAACCGGCCGGACATCCTTGACCCTGCCTTACTCAGACCGGGTCGTTTCGACCGCCAGGTCGTCATCGGCATCCCGGATATCAAGGGCCGTGAAGCAATCTTTCGTGTACATTCGCGGAACAAACCCTTGTCGGACGAGGTCGAGCCCAAGGTGCTCGCGCGCCGGACGCCGGGTTTCACGCCGGCAGACATCGAGAACATGCTCAATGAGGCGGCGCTTCTGACGGCCCGCCGCAACGGACGCAAGATCCGCATGGAAGAAGTCGAAGAGGCGATTACGAAAGTCATTGCCGGCCCGGAGAAAAAGAGCCGCGTGATCAGCGAAGTTGAACGCAAGCTGACCGCCTATCACGAAGCCGGCCATGCGATCGTCGCGCGTGTTCTGCCAAATACGGATCCGGTTCATCAAATTACAATTATTCCGCGCGGACGCGCCGGTGGCTTTACCATGATCTTGCCAAAAGAAGATAAATATTATGGAACAAAGGTCGAGATGCAGGAGCAGATCGTGCATTTGCTCGGCGGTCGGGTGGCGGAGAAACTGACGCTTCAGGACATCAGTACGGGCGCGAGCAACGATATCCAGCGCGCAACGGATATCGCGCGCGACATGGTGACCAAATACGGTTTTTCAGAGAAGCTTGGCCCGGTGAATTACAGTTCACCCGACGAGGTCTTTCTGGGCCGTGACTTCACCTCGCACAAACTGTATTCGGAGGAAGTCGCTGCCGAGATTGACGAAGAGATTCGGGCACTGATCGAAGAAGCCTTCGTGACCGGTGAGCAGATCATCTCGGAAAACATTGACAAGCTTCACCTCGTCGCGCAGGCGTTGCTCGAAATCGAGACGCTCGATGGAGATCAGTTCGAGAAATTGTTCACGGGCGGGATCACGGTCGAAGAACTTGAGGAACAGGTGCGGCACGAGGGAGAGCGGGTCAGCGAACGCAACGCGCAGGAAGCCGCGGAGACCGAGCAGATCCTGGCGGAAAAAGCAGCGGCAGCGGTCGTGGCGGAAGATCTCGTCTCGGAAGAGCTTGCGCTCTATGCAGATGACGACGGAATCGAATACGATGAAGACTTCGAGGACGAGTTCGTGGAAGAAGAAGAGGCGGGATTCGAAGCAGAAGAGGAAGAAGAGGCGGAGGCTGAAGAAGAGGATGAGGAAGAATAATAAGATATCCAAAAGCGGTACTATGGAGGTAAACCATGGCGAATGAAAGATTAGAAGATCTGAGAAGGAGAAAAGCCGAAGTTGCGCTGGGTGGCGGCGAGAAACGCATCGAAACCCAACATAAAAACGGCAAGTTGACGGCGAGAGAGCGGCTGGCGATTCTTTTTGATCCCGGCAGTTTTGTCGAACTCGACGTCTTTGTCCACCATCGGTCAAACAATTTCGATATGGCCGAGACGCACGCGCCCGGCGACGGCGTTGTCACGGGCTACGGTCAGGTGAACGGCCGCCTTGTCTATGCCTATGCGCAGGATTTTACGGTGCTCGGCGGTTCGCTCGGAGAATATCACGCCAACAAGATTGTGAAGGTTCAGGAGATGGCGCTGCGCATGGGCGCGCCCATTGTCGGCCTGAACGACAGCGGCGGCGCACGCATCCAGGAAGGAGTCGCCTCTCTTTCGGGCTTTGCCAAGATCTTTTACAACAACACGATCAGTTCCGGCGTGATTCCGCAGCTTTCCGTGATTCTCGGTCCCTGTGCCGGCGGCGCGGTCTATTCACCGGCGATCACGGACTTTATCTTTATGGTCGACGGCACGAGTCAGATGTTTATCACGGGCCCACAGGTCATCGAGACGGTTACGGGGGAGAAGATCTCTGCAGAGGAACTCGGCGGCGCACGCACGCACAATGTGAAGAGCGGCGTCGCGCATTTTATGGGCAAGGATGACGAGGAAACGCTCGGGCAGGTCAAAGAATTATTGTCCTATCTGCCTTCGAATAATGTCGAAACGGCGCCGCCCGTGTTTTCTTCGGACGACCCCAACCGACTGATTCCGGAATTCGACGATCTGATCCCGGAAAACGCAAACAAAGCGTATGATATGTATAAAGTTATCCAAGGCATCGCGGACGACGGTAAGTATTTCGACGTCGCGAAGGATTATGCAAAGAACATCATCACGGCATACATTCGTCTCGGGGGCAACACTGTCGGCGTGATTGCGAATCAGCCGCTGGCCTCTGCGGGCTGCCTCGACATCAATGCTTCGGACAAGGCGGCACGCTTTGTCCGGCGCTGTGATGCGTTCAATATCCCGGTGCTTGTGCTCGAGGACGTGCCCGGCTTCCTGCCCGGCACAGATCAGGAGACGGGGGGCATCATTCGCCACGGCGCGAAGCTGCTCTATGCTTTCTGTGAGGCGACAGTACCGAAGGTCACGATGATCCTGCGCAAAGCCTATGGCGGCGCTTACATCGCGATGTGCAACAAGGAACTCGGTGCGGACATCGTGCTCGCTTGGCCGACTGCGCAGATCGCGGTCATGGGGGCGGAAGGCGCGGCGAATATCGTCTTCAAGAATGATATTAAAAACGCGGAAGACCCGATCGCAACGCGTCGGCAAAAAGTCGCGGAGTACGAAGAGAAGTTCAACAATCCGTATCGCGCTGCGGAGCTTGGCTATGTCGAGGACGTCATCGAGCCTCGCGAGGCAAGGCAGCGACTGATCAGCGCCTTTGACATGCTGGAGAGCAAGCGGCTGAGCCTGCCTGCAAAGAAGCATGGAAATATTCCTCTGTAGACGCGGCGAGGGAGAAAATATGGGACTCTTTAGTAAGAAAAAGACGCAGGTGCAGGTCGGGGTGGCGGAAACGGAAGCCGCGTCTGCATCCGCAGTTACAGCCGTCCGGGAAGATGAAAATATTCCAGTGGTGATCGCGGCGGCCGCTCTGGCGGCCGCGGAAGACGATAATATCCCCGTAGTGATTGCAGCGGCAATCGCGGCATATGAGTCTGAACAATACATTCCGGCTCTGGCGATCCGCAAGATCAACCGGACGGCGGGTGTGCGCCCGGCGTGGGGCGTTTTGGGAACAACAGAGTCTATCGACGTCCGGCGGATGTAACATTGAATAAAGCTAGAGCAGTGTATTGAAAGAGAAGGAGAGCAGAAC
>BNUG01000106.1 GCA_025997195.1 Clostridia bacterium
TGATGAAAATCCTATACAGACAGAACGAAACGGCAGGATTCTTTTGTCTTCCTGCCGTTTCAATACTCTCCGATTGTTTCTTCTGCGGATTTACATCGGTAGTTTATTCATTGATGCGATTGTCCTGGTAACCCCGCCTGCTTTCGTCTGTAACCCCGCCTGCTTTCGTTTAACCCAAGTCCTTACGAGACAGCGTGCGCGAAGCCCTCACCGCCTCGTTGGCACAGTATAAGTAACGGATAGAGCAGTCCGGAAATCAGATTTCCCGGAAATAGACCTGTATTATATTACCGATCTTGGGTCTGTGGCCGGATCGTAGTGTGCAAATTTTGTGAACGGCGCGAGCCACTGCAAAGTGATCTCCCCCCTGTCCCCGTTCCGATGCTTGGCAATATACAACTGGCGCGTCAACTGCGGATCGGGACGTGACTCATTCTCGTCGGTTTCATCTTTCTGGTAAATAAACATAACAATGTCTGCATCCTGTTCGATCGCACCCGACTCACGCAGATCGGACAATTGCGGTTGTTTATTTTTTCCCCGCGATTCAATCGCGCGGGAGAGTTGCGATAGAACGATGAATGGGCATTTCATTTCCTTAGCCAGTTGTTTGAGCATCCTTGACAGTGTCGCAATTTCCTGCTGACGATTTTCGGGACGAGAAGAGTTCTTTCCGTTACCGCCAAAATCCATCAATTGAAGATAATCCACGACGACAAGATCAAGCCCTTCTTTTTGGTGCATACGGCGGCATTTGTTGCGAATCTCGCTGATTTGAATTCCCGATGTGCTGTCGATATTGATCGTAACCTGACTGAGTGCCTGCTGCGCTTCGGCCAATTTTTCGACTTTCTGCTGATCGTGAAAGACCTTCCCGCTTTGTAAATCACCGGAATCGATCATGGCTTCGGAAGATAATAGGCGCATGCCCAATTGGAGTTCATCCATTTCCAGACTAAAAATCATCACCTTGGCGTCCGTCTTAAACGCTGCATTTGCTGCGATATTGAGTGCAAGGCTCGTTTTGCCCATACTCGGTCTGGCCGCCAAAATGATGAGGTCCGAAGGCTGAAGCCCCCGCGTCATTTTGTTGAGTTCAGGAAAACCTGTATCCAGTCCGGTCAGACCGTCCTTGCTTGTTTTGCTGAGTTCTATCATGTGGTCAAAATTCCGCCGGAGCACCTCCGGCAAGCGATGATATTCCGAACGCGTGCCTCTATTTCCGATCTTTAGAATCTCTTCTCCGGCATAGTTCAGCACATCAGACGCAACGTCTTCTTCTGAAAAACTTCTCGCGATGATCTCCCTGGATTTTTCAATCAGTTGACGCAATATCGACTTTTCCCGCACCAAATTTGCATAGTACGGCGCACTCGACGGTGCAGGCACCATGCCGGAAAGTTCGGCAAGATACTTCCTCCCGCCAATGGCTTCGAGCATACCGTTTCTTTTTAGGGCATCCGCTGTAGTAACGAGATCCACCGGAACATTCCCGAAAACAAGCCCCGCGATGGCTTCAAAAATCCTTCCATGACTCGCGTTATAGAAATCTTCTTTCGCCAGCGTTTCAGCAATCTCGGCAGCCGCGAAAGTATTCTGTAAGGCAGCACCCAAAACCGACTGCTCCGCTTCTTCTGCATAAGGCAAAGGCCTCCCGTTCGTCATTCTTTCATCTTTCATGGATTTTTTCCTTTCCAACTCCCTCTGTGTAATGCGCGGATCCGTCCGCTTTGAATGAAACGGTTTTGATCTCCTCGCTATCCAAGCCAAACTCTTCAATGATCCGCTCCTCGAAGCCTTCCATGTCCTGCAAATCCGGATGATAATACACGATGGCTTTCCCGTTGTTGATCTCAACGCGGCCCCGGGGATAGTAATTCCACGGAAGATTCTTCATGTTCGGAACACAATCATCCGGCATGATCGGCCATGCTGCTTTATGATTATTGGACGCCATCATCCACTCATGCTCCTGATCAACATGACCCATACGGTCGCAAGGGATCAGAAATGCGGCGAATTCGCAATCCGAAAATGCAAACGTGCCGTCCTCATCGAATCCGCATATCACCCAAAAGAGACCTCTGCTCAGCGATTCAGTGCCGAATTCCGTTTCGTATGAACCATCGTCAAAAAGTTCATTCTTTCTTTGCATCATTCGGGCCTCCCCAAACAGTCTGCCCCGTCATCCTGTACAAAATGGATATGAGTTCCCTGTTGTGCGAAACCTTATCCATCGCCTGGCTCGTGTCGGCGCCAAAAGCCTCAAGCATGAGCCCCCAGCAATAGGCGTTTGGGCGATATTTATAGTCTTCCCAAATCGACCAATCATCTTCGCCCATAGAGAACAAGACAGCCGCCGCGATAGCAGAGCTCCGCGCTATCCCTGCGTGACAACTGACCACCAAGGTATCTATGGAATCTTTGACGGAATTGAAAAACAGAACGACCTCTGCCGCCTGTTCCGTTGTCATGGCATTTGGCATTTCGGGTTCAAACACATCGTCAAAGGCAAGCCGAATCCGGCGCAAATCCGCAGGGAACGGAAGCGTCTCCCGATTGTCCACATCAACGATTTCAATCAACGCCGTACGAGATACATCATCGCCTTCGTGAAAGTACTGTTTGAGATCTTCTCTGGATAGAATTACTGCTTTCATAAATTGCACCTTTCCATAGCATCTTGACAACAACCCCTCTGGCTATTCATCCACAGTTATATAAATACCATTGTGCATGGTGCAAAAACGGTACACGTCTTAGGCGATAATTGACTTCTGATATACTGTTGCGCAAAGGAGAACCTATCGTGGAGTACAATAGTGAACATGAATGATAAAGTTATCAGAGAGATACTATGCTTATATTTAGAATCGCAACACGGCAAAATAAGATTTTTTGACGAACTCGTAATCGGAAAGGCTAGAGCGGACATAGTCGCCGTGACAGATCGCCTGACCGGGTATGAGATAAAAGGTGATAGTGATTCATATGTTCGCCTGCCTATGCAGATTAAAGAGTACAGCAAATTCTTTGAGGAGAATTATATTGTAATCGGTAGTAGTCACAAAAGGCATGCTGCAGAGCACATTCCGGATACATGGGGCATCCTTTGTATTAGCACGGAAGAAGACGAACCCGTTATCGAGCAGATCCGGGGGCCCGTGAAAGATAAGAAGTTTTCATGGAATCGTCAGCTTAGTCTATTATGGCGAAGCGAGCTATCGCGGATTCTTACATGCAATCATTTACCGAAATATACAAATAAGAGTAAAGCGGCAAGAGCTGGATACGCCGCGGCGGATTGGACATGCTGACCGGATAGGTTGGACACCTGGGCCGCGCGAGTTGAGCACCAATATCGCAAGAATGGACACCGACAATAGTCAAGTCGTTTTCTAAATCCGGAAGGG
>BNUG01000107.1 GCA_025997195.1 Clostridia bacterium
TTGAGCGCCGCGAGTTGCGTGAAAGGCGCGCAGATCGCCGCGTCATGTACGACCTGCGCCGCGGCGATCAGGGCTTTAAATTCATGCGCAAAGACCACGGCTTCCGCCGTGGTCTTGTACATTTTCCAATTTCCTGCGATCAATTTTTGTCGCGTCATATCATCATTCTCCTTGCAATCTGCGCTTATTTCTTGTCCAGGCAAGCAACTCCGGGCAAGACTCGTCCTTCAATGAATTCAAGCGATGCACCGCCGCCCGTCGATACATGACTCATCTTCTCGGCCAGACCAAACTGCTCAACGGCCGCCGCAGAGTCCCCGCCACCAATGATCGTCACAGCATCCGACGCCGCCATTGCTTCCGCTACGGCGATCGTGCCGGCCGCAAAATTAGACATTTCAAAAACGCCCATCGGTCCGTTCCAAAGCACGGTGCCGGCTACCCCGATCTCCGCCGCGAAAATCTTCATTGTCTCGGGTCCGATATCCAGGCCCTGCTTGTCCGCAGGGATCGCGGAAGCGGCAACGATCTCAGCCGAGGCGTCATTATCAAAAGAATCCGCCGCGTTGACGTCGACCGGCAACAAGAATGTCACGCCCTTTTCTTTGGCTTTTTCGAGCAGACCGCGCGCGAGATCTAACCCTTCGGCGTCAAGAATGGACTTTCCGATCTCATACCCCTCTGCTTTGAGGAAGGTATACGCCATACCGCCGCCAATGAGCAGCGTATCTACTTTGCCAAGCAAATTGTCGATCACCTGGATCTTGTCCGCGACTTTTGCGCCGCCAAGAATCGCAACAAACGGCCGCTTGGGATCCTCCAGGGCTTCTCCAAGATATTTGAGTTCCTTTTCGATCAGGAAACCCATGACCGCCGGAATATAATCCGCCACGCCCGCCGTCGATGCATGATGACGATGCGCCGTGCCGAAAGCGTCGTTCACAAACACATCCGCCAAAGACGCGAGTTCTTCGGCAAAAGGCTTTTGGACGGCAAGATCTTTATGATCCTCTTCCTTGCGGAAGCGTGTGTTCTCGAGCAGCAGGATTTCGCCCGGCTTCAGTGCGGTGGCCTGGGCCTTCACCGTATCGTCCAAAACTGCCTGTGAAGGCTCGAAAAGAATCGGCTGCCTGAGTTTTTCCGCGAGCGCACGGGCAACAGGAGCAAGTGAGAATTGCGGTTTTGGCTCGCCTTTCGGCCGACCGAGATGGCTCATCAGGATGACTTTGGCACCGTGTTCCGTCAAATAACGAATCGTCGGCAACGCGCCCTCGATACGGCGGTCATCTGTGATGTTCCCTTCGGGATCCAGCGGTACGTTAAAATCGCACCGCACCAGGGCGGTTTTCCCTGTGAAATCATAATCCCGGATTGTTTTTGTCGCTTCAGCCATTTTGAATTACATATTCGATGAGGTCGACCGCGCGGTTGGAATAACCCCATTCGTTGTCATACCAAGAGATGACTTTCAACGTCTTGTCGCCGACCAACATCGTGGAGAGACCATCCACGATCGAAGATCTGGCGTCGCCCTTGAAATCGATCGATACAAGAGGTTCTTCACTAAACCCAAGGATTCCCGGCATCTCTTCGATGGAAGCTTTCTTCAGCGCCGCGTTGACGGTATCCTTGTCCGCAGCCTTGTCCAATTCGAATACGACGTCGACAACCGACACTGCCGGCGTCGGCACGCGCATGGCCATACCGTTGAGTTTGCCTTTGAGTTGCGGCAGCACGAGCGCTACGGCCTTCGCGGCACCCGTTGTCGTCGGAATAATCGACAGTGCGGCGGCTCTGGCCCGGCGCAGATCTTTGTGCGGCAGATCAAGGATTTTCTGGTCGTTTGTATAGGAATGAACCGTCGTCATCAGTCCGCGAACGATACCGAATTCACGGTCGATGACCTTGGCCACCGGCGCCAGGCAGTTCGTTGTGCAAGACGCGTTGGAAATGACATGATGGACGGCAGGATCGTACTGATCTTCGTTGACGCCCATGACGATTGTGATATCTTCATCCGTTGCAGGAGCCGAAATAATAACCTTTTTGGCACCGGCTTCGATATGCTTCTCCGCATCGGCTTTTTTCGTGAACAGGCCGGTCGACTCGAGAACGACGCTGACGCCCAGTTCCGCCCAGGGAAGCTCTGCGGGATTGCGTACGGCCGTGATTTTGATTTCTTTGCCATTGACGATGATCGCATCGTCCCGGGCTTCTACCTCTCCGTCAAAGATACCGAAGCAGCTGTCGTATTTCAGCAAATGCGCCAGTGTCTTCGGATCCGTAACATCATTGATTGCGACGATGTCAAAATCCGCTTTCTTGTCGATCGCAGCCTTGAACGCATTGCGTCCGATCCTGCCAAAACCATTGATACCAACCTTCGTGCCCATAATAGTCTCCTTCCTGAAACTTCTGAAACTCACATCTCCTCACCACCGCTGTTTGCGGGCCTGTGAGGAAGGGATGCTCATTTCTTCACGATACTTCGCAACGGTTCTTCTCGAAATGAGAGCTCCGTTCCTTTTCAATTTTTCAGCGATCCGCTCATCCGATAGCGGGTCACGCTTATCCTCGGCCTCAATGAGTTCCGAGATCTCGGCCCTGAGACAATCCGCAGCCGCGCCCTCGCCATCGGCTGTCCGGACGCCTTGACTGAAAAATCGTTTTAGTTCAAACACACCTTTCGGCGTCTGTACGAATTTCCCGCGTACCGCACGACTGACCGTCGACTCATGGATACCAAGTTCATCAGCAACCATTTTCAGCGTAAGAGGCTTGAGCCCGCGCACACCGACATCGATAAAATCCCGCTGGCGGCGAAAAATTGCAACGGTGATATTGTATACCGTTTTTTCGCGCTGTTCAAGACTTTTTATCAGCATGGCCGCTGAATTTAGCCGGTCTCTCAGGAAAACCGCAGCTTCACTGCCGTGCTGTTCAGACTTCAAAACGCTGAGACAATAAGGACTCACAAGCAAGCGCGGAAGCCCCGTGCCATTGACCGTCACCGCGAAGCCGTCCGAGGCTTTTTCAAGGATAACATCGGGTACGATATATTGAATACGCTCGCTGCCCGAAAAGCCCCTGCCGGGCTTAGGGTCCAGCGATTTCACGACTTCGACAGCACGGATCAGTTCTTCATTCCGGAGGCCGGTCTCGCGTGCGATCTTCGCGATGCGGCCTTGTGCCACATCCGCGAGATAGCGTTCTATGATGAGCCGTACCGGAGCATCCTCCCCGCCTCTGCGCTCATACTGAATGAGAAGCGCCTCTCTGACATTCGCAGCCCCGACGCCGGCGGGCTTGAGCCCGCCGG
>BNUG01000108.1 GCA_025997195.1 Clostridia bacterium
CGAGCAGATAAAGGGGAAGAAGCGTATGGCATATTATTTCAAAGACGCAGCACGAACATTCAATGAATACTTATTGGTTCCGGGCTATAGTCCGGCTGACTGTGTTCCTTCCAATGTCGATCTGCAAACGCCGCTTGTGAAATACCGCAAAGGCGAGGAGGAGGAGGCGCTCCGCATGAACATCCCCATGACTTCCGCGATCATGCAGGCCGTGTCAGACGACGGCATGGCGGTCGCGCTCGCGAAGCAAGGCGGCGTTTCGTTCATTTTCGGCTCGCAGAGCATCGAGAATCAAGTAGCGATGGTCAGCCGGGTCAAAGATCACAAAGCAGGTTTTGTCAAGTCCGACTCCAATATTCGTCCGGATCAAACGCTTGCGGACATCCTAGTGCTTCGGGAAAAGAATCACCACAGCACGGTCGCCGTCACGGAAGACGGCACGCCGGACGGCCGTATCGTCGGCATCGTAACGAGCCGCGACTACCGTATCAGCCGTACGCCGGAAGACATGAAAGTTTCGGAATTCATGACGCCGCTTGCGGACCTCATTTATGGAGAAAACGGGATTTCACTTTCGGAGGCAAACGATATCCTTTGGGATCACAAGCTCAATCAGTTGCCGATCATTGATAAAAACGGGCGGCTCACCCATTTCGTTTTCCGCAAAGACTACGACAGTCACAAAAATAATCCTTATGAATTACTCGATCATCAAAAACGTTATATTGTCGGCGCGGGCGTCAACACAAGGGACTATGAGCAACGAATCCCCGCGCTTGTAGGCGCCGGAGCGGACGTGCTTTGCATTGATTCTTCGGAAGGGTTTACGGAGTGGCAGGCGAAGACGTTGGCCTATGTACGTGCCAAATACGGCGACACCGTCAAGATCGGCGCCGGCAATATCGTGGATCGTGAAGGTTTTGAATTCCTGGTAGAAAAAGGTGCGGACTTTGTCAAGATCGGCATCGGCGGCGGCTCGATCTGCATCACGCGCGAACAGAAAGGTATCGGACGCGGACAGGCATCAGCAGTCATGGACGTGGCCGCAGCGCGTAATGATTATTACAAAAAGACGGGGATCTATATCCCGATCTGTAGTGATGGCGGCATTGTATACGATTATCATATGACGGTGGCGTTCGCGATGGGGGCGGATTTCGTGATGCTCGGGCGCTATTTTGCCCGATTTGATGAGAGTCCGTCAGCCAAACTCAATGTGGGCGGCAACTATGTGAAGGAGTACTGGGGCGAGGGTTCAGGCCGTGCCCGCAACTGGCAGCGTTACGATCTCGGCGAAGGAGAAAAGCTTTCGTTTGAGGAAGGCGTTGACAGCTATGTGCCGTACGCCGGCAGCCTCAAGGACGGCATCCACGCGACGCTTGCGAAGGTCAAGTCGACGATGTGCAGTTGCGGCGTGCTGTCGATTCCCGAACTTCAGGAAAAGGCTAAGCTTACGCTCGTCTCTTCGACCAGTATTGTCGAGGGCGGCGCACACGACGTAATACTGAAAGAGCAGACACAGGGTATCGTACGATAATGAAAACCCATCATTCACTTTCGACCGGTCTTTCGGTGATGGTCGTCATCATGATCTTGGTCAGTACGATCAGTGTCGGGGTGCTTGCCTATATCGAGTACCGAAACGACATGATCCGTATTCACTCGGAGCGCTGTTTGTCGATTGCCATGACGGTGGCGGCGGCGCTCGACGCGGAGGGGATAGAGCGCGCGCTGAAGACGCGGGAAAAAGACGCGGGGTGGGAACATGCCAAGACGTTTCTCGACACAACGGCGGTCGAAAACGATCTCACGTATTTGTATGTCACGAGCAGCGATCACTCCTCCGGATTTTTCACGTATTATGCGGAGGGCTGGAATCCGAAGACCGGCGATGCGCCGCTTGATTTTCTGTATGAAGAGGACGAGGCGGTTTATGACGCAAAGGCCGATGTGGCCATCCAGGCGGGTCATGGCGCAAGGACGGATCTGTACGATTCCTCGGGTGAGCACTTTGATTACGGGATACTTGTAACGGGCTACGCGCCGATCATGAGCGCGGACGGACGCGCGGTAGGCTTGGTTGGCGTGGATATGTCAATGGAAACGGCGCTCGCTAACGTGTATGCTTTTGCGATTCGGACGGTCATCATCGTCATTGCTTTCGCCATCGTCTTTGCGCTAATCGTCCTGCGTTATCTTGGCAGACGCGTCCGGGAGCCAATATCGCTCGTCGTCTGCGCGGCGGAACGCATTGCCTCGGGCGAGATGAATGTCAGCATCTCTTACACCAAAGAGGATGAGATCGGGCAACTCTTTGACGCTTTCAACCGCATGTCCGAGACCACGGCAAAACAGATCGAGATCTTCAAGAAAATCAGCCAGGGGGATCTGTCCGTAGCGGTACAGCCGCGCGGCGACAGCGACGAATTGGCGTTTGCGATGCGCGATACGCTGGAAAACCTGCGGCATATGCTCGATACGTTCCGAGGCAGCGCTGAGAGTCTAAAATACTCTGCGGAAAAAATCGCGGAGGATTCCGGCATTGTGGCACGCGACGCAAACAACGAGATCGGCGTGGCGGACGGCATCGAAGAGTCGGCCTTAGATATTATGAAGAAAACACAGGTGAATGCGGAAGCGGCGGAGGCGGCCAACGAACTCATCATGGAGATGGCGGAAATGGTCATGGAAGGTTCGGCGCAAATCGAGCGCATGGTGGAAACCGTGGATGCGATCCGTGCGAGTTACCAGAGCATCACGAAGATCGTCGACAGCATCGACGGGATCGCGTTCCAAACCAATATTCTCGCGCTGAACGCCGCCGTCGAGGCCGCGCGCGCGGGGCAGTTCGGACGGGGCTTCGCGGTCGTGGCGGACGAGGTGAGCAGACTCGCATCCAAGAGCAGCGCTTCCGCACGCAGCGCGGCGGAACTGATCGAGCACGCGCAGCAGCAGGTTTCCGCCGGAGTTTCGGCAACGAAAGATGCGGCGGCGACCTTCGACGAGATCGTCAAAAAGATCGGCGAAAGCGGCACCATGCTCAACGCGATCACGGAGACTTCCGC
>BNUG01000109.1 GCA_025997195.1 Clostridia bacterium
CTTGTTACATTTGTATTACATTCTATGTAATACATTTTACCACAAATTAACCACGAAATCAGGCGGCTTTCGTAATGTCTTTAAATTGTCAAGAGGTTATGACTGAAAATTGATGCGTTTGTCCTGACTATAATAAAATTACGGTTGACGGCTTTGGCTAGATTGCATATAATATCTAGGTTGCGCGCTATGTTCTCTGCGCCGACAGATCAGCGTTCCGGCCCGTCCGGATTTGATCGAAAGAAATTTTACACAAGGAGGTGTAACGATGGCAGTTCCAAAACGAAAAACTTCAAAAGCGAAGCGTGACTCGCGGAGAGCGCCCAATATGCGCATGATCGCGCCGGGACTTTCCGTATGCCCTCAGTGCCATAGCCCGAAGCTCCCGCATCGCGTCTGCCCCGTCTGCAATTATTACGACGGGAAGAAAGTCATCGAAGACTAGACGCTCTGTCATTCCCGCCTTTTTTCCGCCGACTTTGCCGTTTTCACGCGGCTTTCACCGGCGAAGCCGGTACGAGAGCCGCAATGTGAAAACGGACAGCGTAGCGAAGCGTAGGTAGTCGGCAATGGAAAAACGGACAGCGTAGGGAGCGAAGCGACCGTAGGAGTGGGCGAAGCCCACGTTGCGAAGGCGGAAATCCATGACAACAATACCAAAACGGCCTGCAAGCGGTAAGTAAGAATTAAGCAAGCAGGTCGTTCATATTGTAAAGACCGGGTGCGCGAGTGACAATCCAAGCCGCCGCTTTCAAAGCGCCTTCCGCGAAAATGCGCCTCGAATAGGCCGTATGTGTGATCTCGATCACTTCATCAGAACCGGCAAAAATAATCGTATGCTTGCCGGGCAAAGTCCCGCCGCGCACAGCCTGAATACCAATCTCGGACGGACTGCGCCGGGCGTCACGCCCGCTGCGTCCGTAGGTATATTCCCTGCGTTCCTTCAAACTGTCATTGACCGCATCGGCAAGCAGAATGGCCGTGCCCGAGGGCGCGTCCTTTTTTTGATTGTGATGCGCTTCGACGATTTCAATATCAAAGCCGTCTTCCAGTGCCGGCGCGCCGACCCGCGCCATTTTAGCGCAGACATTGACGCCGAGGCTCATGTTGGCCGAGTGAAAAACGGGAATCGTCTTCGCGGCTTCCGCCATCAAAGCCTCCGTGTCCCCACCGAGCGCCGTCGTCGCGATAACGACAGGAATCCTCCGCGCGATGCCAAAGCGCAGCACCGCAGGCACAAAAGTATGATTCGAAAAATCGATGACAAGATCGGCGTCCGGAGCGTCCGACAAACGCTCCTCCGAAAACACAGGCACACCGTCATCCGATCCGGAGGCAGCGTCAAACCCGGCCACGATCTCAAACCCCGGATCGCCTTTGATCAGGTTTTCAAGCTCTCGTCCCATGCGACCGCGATACCCGCTGATGATCACCTTCCGCATATCTAAATCTCCCTTGATTCACGCTGTCATTCCCGCGAAGCAACACTGTCATTCCCGCGAATCCTGTTGTCATTCCCGCGAAGCAACACTGTCATTCTCATGAATCCTGTTGTCATTCCCGTGTAGCAACACTGTCATTCCCGCATAGGCGGGAATCTCCAAACACTGCCTCCCTTACCTTATTGACGAATCAACAGTTCCGCGATCTGGACTGCATTGGACGCAGCACCCTTACGCACGTTGTCCGCGACACACCAGAAATTGATGCCGCTCTCGATGGAGAAGTCGCGCCGGATGCGACCAACATAAACCTCATCCGTTTCCGAAGCGTCACGCGCCAGCGGATAAACATTGTTCGCGGGATCGTCCTGCACGATCAATCCCGGTACCGCCGCGAAGAGCGCCCGAATCTCGTCCACGGAGTCGAAAGGCTTTTCAAACTCGACATTGATAGACTCGCTATGCGCCGTAAAGACGGGCACGCGCACAGTCGTCGCCGTCACGCCAATCTTGTCGTTATGCAGAATCTTGTGCGTTTCGTTGACCATCTTCATCTCTTCCTTTGTATAACCGTTTTCCAGGAAAGAGTCGATGTGCGGCAAGCAATTACCAAAGATCGGATGCGGGTAGGCGACGCAAATGTCGTTGCCCTGGATGCCCTCTTCCAAATCCCGGATGCCTTTGATGCCGGAGCCTGCGACTGCTTGATACGTGGAATAAATCACGCGCTTGATGCCGTACGTGTCGAGCAGAGGCTTCAGAGGCACCATGGCCTGGATCGTCGAGCAGTTCGGATTGGCGATAATGCCCTTCGGCGCACGGAAGGCATCCTCGGGATTGACCTCGGGCACCACTAAGGGCACATCGGGATCCATACGCCATTGGCTCGAATTGTCCACGACGATCGCACCGGCCGCCGCCGCCAAAGGCGCAAACTTCTCGCTCGTACCGCCGCCTGCGCTGAACAAAGCGATATCAATCTCTTTGCCGTCAAAACTCGTTTCTGTCAGTTCTTCGATGATATATTCTTTTCCCGCAAATTCCACGGTGCTTCCCGCCGATTTTGCGGAGGCGAAAAGATAGGCCTTTTCAAATGGGAAATTCCTTTCCTCAAGAACCTTGCGAAAAGTGCCGCCCACGAGGCCGGTTGCCCCTACGATTGCAATGTTTGGTTTTCTGCCGTTCAAATTCATTTTTTCCGTCTCCTCTTCAATATTGCTCCAATAGCTGAATATTGTACCAAAAAAGTCCGCAAAATAGAAGCGGCCCTCGCACAGCGGGTGCACGTCATAAATATATTTTTTATGACAAATTTCGTGTATGTATTGATTTCTCTATTTTTTTGATATACACTATTTAAGTGTTATTGCTTAAATGTAGAGGTGAATACAATGGATGAAATGACTACACTTGAACGGAAGCGGCAGAAACTTTTAAGTAACATTGCTAAAATCGACAGTATGCGCAAAGGTTCG
>BNUG01000110.1 GCA_025997195.1 Clostridia bacterium
TGGATATGCCGTCTGAATTGAGCAGGCGGATCGGCTGGGTTGGACATGTGTGCCGCGCAGATTGGACACCCCATCCGCAGAGATTGAGCATCAGTTCCGCGCGATTGGACATTGAAACAGAGCATCTTCAGGAATATGCTGAAGGTGCTTTTTCCTGTACGGAGGATAGGGCAACGCTGAGGAGCGACCCGAGCGCCGTACTGGGTTTTCGAAGTGATAGGCGGGCGGCAAGTATACCGTCCGCCTGTGCACATCATCACTTTGGAAAACCAAAGCGATAAACCTATGCCGGAGCTATGCTCCGGCGATGATGTCCGGCATCGCGTTGCGCTTGCGCATAGATTCACCCGATATGATGATTTTGTATGAGTTGTGTGCGAGTCGGTCGCAGATCGAATCAGCGGCAATCGGATTGTCAATCAGTTCATGCCAGCCGGCAGAATCAAACTGGGAACAAACGATGACGGAGCCGGCATGCTGTCTCGCCTCGATTAGGTCGTACATCATGTGAGCTTCATCCTCATTGGCTCGGAACATGAGCCAGTCATCGATGATTAGCAGACGCGACTTCCGGTATGATTTGATCGTTTCCGTATACAAGCCGTTCTCCTTGGCAAGCGCAAGTTCGATCAAGAGATCGGGCAGTCTTGTATACTTCGCCGAGATCGAATTTCGGCATGCAGAGATGCCGAGTGCGGATGAAAGATACGTTTTGCCAACGCCGGTAGCACCGAGTATCTGAACGTTGAGTCCGCTGACGATGTACTCACAGGAAGCAAGTTTTTGAATCAGCGAATTGTCAAGCTTGCGGCCGGCACTGAAATCTATACCTTCAACACAGGCACCCGGATCCGAGAACCCGGCATTTTTGATAAGCCTTGTGAGCCTGCTGTTTTCCCTTTTTGTGAATTCACAATCGACCATCATTGAGAATCGCTCATCAAAAGAAAGTGATTTCGTACTAGGGGCTCCGGATTGACGAGCGAATTCATCGGCCATCGCGTGAAGCTTCAGCATGTGCAGTTTCATGACGGTGTTCTCATTGATCATTGTCATCACCTCCGGAGTTATCATGTTCGTAGTATCCAGCGCCGCGCAGGAATCCGTATTGCAGAGCCTTGTTTTTAGGCGGCTTTTCTTCGTGTGGCGTTTTGTCTATTCCTGATTTGAGAACGCTTTGAACCGCTTTGAAACTCGGTCTAATCGTGAAAGAAAGTACTTTGCTACACGCAGCTTCAAGACGCCCAGCTGTATATTTGTCAGCGAGATGAAGCAGCGCGTTACACGTTTTGTACGATTGCTGCTCTACCTTCACACTACTGAGGAAATACTCAACGACAGCTTCTGCCGATGGTCCGATTTTCTTTGCCCAGCGCCGAAAACGGTCGCCGTTCCACTCAAGATATTTTTGATGGGCAGGCGGCATATGCTCTTCCTTGGTGTTATACTTGCCCTGAAATCCGTCTGTACGCTCATGGGACGCGATCCGGAGGCCTTCGTAGAATATTTCTACGATATTCTTCGTGATCCGGATATCGACTTTCTTGCCGATGTACTCATGCGGGACGGAGTAGTATTGGCCCTGACAGGCGATGTGGTAGTCCTTCTGCACAGTTGCGACTTTCCACGTTGATAGCTCGAATGGGTGGTGAGGGAGCGGCAGGAGAAACGATTGCTCTTCCAGGAACTTCGTCTGCCTGCTCCCTTCAAGTTTTTGAAACGGTCTTGTATTGAATTCTTCAAGCTTTAATCGAATCGCCTCGTTTAATTCCGGAAGTGAAAAGAACTGCCCGTTTCTGAGTGCGGCCATGATCCATGTTTCGACGATCCTTACCGTCCCCTCTACTTTTGGCTTATCCTGCGGTGCTCTGACGCGGGCCGGGAGTACAACGGTGCCATAGTGCTCGGCGAGATTCTGGTAGTTCTTGTTGATCACAGTTTCGGTACGGGTATTCTGGGTGACGCCAACCTTGAGATTGTCGGGGATGAGCAGTCTTGTGACGCCTCCAAAGTATGCGTATGCATTCACATGACCGCGCACCCAGTCTTCCATCTCCATTGAGAAAAATGCCTCAACGTAAGCATAGCCGCTGTAGGAAAGTGCGGCGACAAACACATTTGCATCCATGGACTCTCCTGTATCAGCATTCTGAATACCTATCGTATCCCCGGTCCAATCAACTTCCAGGGCTTCTCCGGGCTTGCGGTTGATATGCATCGTTGCGTTTGTTTTCCTGACATAGTCCGCATAGTATTTGTTGAACTGCGTAGACTGATACGGCAATTCCCCGCTCTTGCGGCATGCGTCACAATACTCGACCCACAGCAGTCCCAACGTCACGCCGGTACGTGTCAACTCTTTGTGGATCTGCTCGTAGTCCGGCATCTTGTATGAAAGATGCGAAGGACCTCCATCGGTAAACAGTCGATAAAGATCCTTGTCGGCAAGTTTCGTCGCCTCACGGTACCCGATGTTTTTTTGCTCTGCTTTTTTCAGAACGCTGACCACAGTCTGTCGCGAATGTCCTGTGCTTCGCGAGATCTGTGCGTGATTGATCCCGAGACTGTCCAGTCTCAGTATCTCCCGATAATTGGTCATAGGTGACCTCCTTTCAAACCTGCGCACTATTGCGCTCGGGCTTGATTATATCGGAGGCAAAAGAAAAAACACCCACGCAATGCACGAACTCGGTGTGAAAAAATCCGTTCCAACTTCATAAAAATATTGCCTTCCAAATTCCCGAAAAAAATCCCTTCCGGATTTAGAAAACGACTTGACTATTGTCGGTGTCCATTCTTGCGATATTGGTGCTCAACTCGCGCGGCCCAGGTGTCCAACCTATCCGGTCAGCATGTCCAATCCGCCGCGGCGTATCCA
>BNUG01000111.1 GCA_025997195.1 Clostridia bacterium
CGAAGAAGTCTTGAAACTGATTCGGGATAAGATTGAAGATTAGAAAACTCTGAGATTCGAATCCCACCACATTCATTTGCTGCAGACAGTTGATTCTGTTAGGCGTAAAATTTTAGGAAGTTAACACTAAATGATTACACCCTGAAATTCCCGCGAAATAATGGTTGACAAACGTGCGTTCTTGCGGCATGATAGTATTAACAGTAAGAGAAAGAAGGTTGCGAGATGGCTTTAACTGCAAGGATAGAAGTCGAAAAGGAACAAGAGCTTCGCCGGATCAACCACGAAAAACTTCAAGTTGCAATGGATGTTGAAATTTTAAACAGAATCACAAAAAACATTGTGAACGGCAAAGAGAAACTTACTTCTCATGAAGATGTCATGAGAGAGATTCGGGCAAAGGGTTATAATGTCTGATGTTTACTGGACGGATGCAGCGAAAGAAAATCTTAATGCATCCATAGAGTGTATTGAGCGTTATTTTATTGAGCGCGGTGCAATAGAATTAATATCCGGACAAACAAACCAATTTTTATCGACGCTGAATGCGAAAATCGAACTGCTAAAAGAGAATCCCTGTTTGTATTCAATCAGGCAAGACTATGAATTTTATGGTGGTGAATATAGATCGTTCTCAGCCTATTGGTTCACGGTATTCTATCAGTACTTTGAAGATAAGGACATCATCATAATACTATACATTAGATCCTCAAAATCAGACTTCGTTCGCGTATAGAAACAATCAACAACTGTTAAACCTCGCCACCATCGGCATACTGTCATTCCCGCGCAGCAACCCTGTCATTCCCGCGAAGGCGGGAATCTCAAGATGGTTAGTTGGAGAGATTCCCGCCTGCGCGGGAATGACAGTACGGTTCGCGGGAATGACGTTGAAGACTGGTTGTTTTTGCACAAACAAAAAGACCCGTTGTGAAAATGGGGTCGCTCACACCGTATTGTCATTCTGCAACTTCGGCGCAGAATGACGACGGGAAAATAATACGCCCGATAGCGTGTACATAGATATGGTGCCGAAAAGCCGAAACACCAACAATTTTTCAAAAATTTTTTGAAAAAACCCAAAATTTTTTTCAAAAAACCCTTGCATTGAGCAGCCGGCTTTCATATAATGGTCAGGCTCGCGCAAATTGGCGATATTTTTTTGCGCAGTCATTTTTACAAAATCATAGATTTTAGAAAATGTTGCATAAGGCCTTCTTGCAAATCTCTTTCAGCGATTTGAGAAGCGCCATGATGCGCACACAGAGCGATGATGCGGGAGGTTGCCGCAGGCGACCGAAAGGTCTGCGAGGCGGGGGAATTTCCGCGGAGTGATGCACTCGCGAGACGAGGGCGAAAACAGTAGGAGGCTTTTATGGCAGACAATCAAAAGATCAGAATCAAGCTCAAGGCGTATGAACCCGCCCTGCTTGACAAGGCGGCCGCGGACATCGTCGAGACGGCGAAGCGCGGCGGCGCGGATGTGTCGGGTCCGATCCCCCTTCCGACGGACAAAGAAGTGATCACCATCCTGCGCGCGGTTCACAAATACAAGGACAGCCGCGAGCAGTTCGAGCAGCGCACGCACAAGAGGCTCATCGTTCTCTCGCACGCGACGCCGAAGACGATGGACGCGATGATGAACCTCGACCTCGCGGCCGGCGTCGACATCGAAATCAAATTGTAAACGTTATCTTAGTATGATCGCGAAAGTGATCCGCTGTAAGAAAGGATTATTAGAGGAATGGCAAAAACTATCTTAGGAAAGAAGATCGGCATGACCCAGATCTTCACGGAAGAAGGGGTCAACATCCCCGTCACCGTGATCGAGGCGGGTCCCTGCACGGTCGTTCAGGTCAAGACGAAGGAAACCGACGGCTATGACGCGGTGCAGATCGGCTACCAAGACCTGAAAGAAAGCCGCGCCAACAAACCGCTGAAAGGTCACTTCGCGAAATGGGAATCCCCGCTCAAGAAGTATCTGGCCGAGATTCGGCTGGCGGAAGGCGAGACCTATGAAGCCGGTGCACTGATTACGGTCGCTGATTTCGAAGAAGGCAAAAAATTGGACGTTACCGGCACGAGTAAGGGCAAGGGCACGCAGGGCAACATCAAGCGTCACCACCACCACAGAGGCCCCATGACGCATGGTTCCAAGCACAAAAGACTGGCCGGCGCGCTGGCCGCAGGTACCTATCCCTCGCGCGTGTTCAAGGGAAACGCAGGGCCGGGCCGCATGGGCCGCGATACCGTCACCGTGCAAAATGTCGAACTCATCAAAGTGATTCCGGAACGCAATATCCTGCTCGTCAAGGGCGCGGTTCCCGGTGGCCGCGGCGGCCTTGTTCGTGTCCGCTACGCCATCAAGGGCGAGAACTAGAAGGGAGGGCATGACATATGGCAACAGTGAAAATGCTCAAAATGGACGGTAGCCCGGCGGGCGACATCGATCTCAGCGATGAGGTCTTTGGCATCGAGCCCAATCAATACGCCGTGCTCGACGCCGTCAAAAACTATCTGGCAAACCAGCGGCAGGGGACGCAGTCCGCGAAGACGCGTGCGGAAGTCCGCGGCGGCGGCCGCAAACCGTTCCGTCAAAAGGGTACGGGCCGTGCTCGTCAGGGTTCCGAGGTGGCGCCAAATCATATCGGCGGCGGCATCGTGTTCGCGCCAAAACCAAGAGATTACAGTTATGCGATTCCGAAAAAGGTCAAGCGCCTGGCAATCAAATCGCTTCTTTCTTCCAAAGTGATTGAAAATGAGATTATCGTGATCGACGAGTTGACGTTTGACGCGCCGAAGACCAAGGATATGATTTCCTTCTTGGCGGCTGTCGGTGCGGAGAAGAAGGCGCTCATCGTCAC
>BNUG01000112.1 GCA_025997195.1 Clostridia bacterium
ACAGACAGACAGACAGACAGACAGACAGACAGACAGACAGACAGACAGACAGACAGACAGACAGACAGACAGACAGACAGACAGACAGACAGACAGACAGACAGACAGACAGACAGACAGACAGACACAGGGACAGGCCTTCTGTCTTGTTCACATTTGCATAACAAACACAAACGCGGTAGAATTTCGAAAAACTTATGCCTATGATCGGAGAAAAAGACATGACGATAAAATTGGCGCTGGCGACTACGGACCGGCTGACTGTATATACGCATTTCGGGCACGCAAGCGAGTTTCACATTGTTAATGTCTATGACGACGACAGTTATGAATTCACGGAAACCCGGTACGTGGCCCGAGCCTGCACAGGCGGAACGCATGACGAAAATGCCTTTGACGCGATCCTCCTCGCGATCAAAGACTGCGATGCTGTTGTCGTCGCGCAAATCGGCCCTGGCGCCGCAGAGTATGTGCTGCAGCGGAACATCCGCGTATTCGAAGCCCCCGGTGCTGTCGAAAAGATCATCCCCGTCATCAGCGGGAGGATACGCGCTTCCTGAGTGAATTGCGGATTCTCGATAGAATATCCGTCATTGGTTTCATAAGTCACCTTAGCCGCCTTACGCAAATCGACGTTATTTAGCGAAAACAACGGGTTTGGAAGCAGAATTCGCTAATTAAGGTATTTGTAAAGTCAAAATAATCATGTCCGCCGACACTCAAATCATCGTCCGGAACGGCGGCAGGCGTTGCGTCCACGGTTGGACGCCTAGCTGTTAAATGTTTACTCTTCGTCTATCTCTACGTCGACAACGGATGTGTCTTCTATAACAAATCCCGAATCATCTGATTCTGATTCATCCTGTTCCTGCCCGTCTTCTGACTGTGCGGAATCTGACGGAGGAGTTGTGTCCGTCCCGGCGTCTGCTTTCCCGCAGGCGGTAAGGAATACCAATGACAGGCAAAGAGCTGCGATCGCGAAAAATCGAATCCATTTATACATATGCTTATCCTCCTCGTTACTCTTCAATGGGGATTACGGTGGCTTCTCCGTTTACATAGACAAACAAAGATTCATCACCGTAATACAAAAATATCGGCTCATTTCCAGGGCGCGAAAGCCCAATGACATTAAACTTCGTGATCCCATCCTGCTCCGCCTGATCTCTGGCCACTCTGACGGCAGCACGGGCAATATCAGCACGTTCGTCATCACTGAGAGCCGCCCAGTCAATACTTTCTTCCAGAATCGGCATGTAGTTGGTCGACATCACGCCGCCGGTATTCTGTGTTGAAACTTCTATTGCACTGATGCCGGACAATTTCTCATCAAGTGGTTTCGCGATGACGATCACCAAGATCAATGCAATCATTGCGACTGTCAGGATGATTAGGATGAGTACGTTTTTTTTCATAATTTGAGGTCTCCTTCAAAGGCGCTATTTCGTATACATTACCAAATAGCGCCTTGCTTTACCATATCTTTTTTTACTTAGTCGATATGATCTCCTCCGGCAGCCGCAAATTCAGTCTCCAAAGCACTCGTATTCTTCTTCAGTAACATATCTACAACGGTAATGAACAGAGCGATGATCACGGACGCGATTGCCACAAGAACCGTACTGTCGTTGACCACGGCCATCGGCCCTGACAAATTGTCGAACTTGAAGAACAGTACAAATGGTACCAGCGCAATCACAACAGTCGCATACGATGTTATCCGCAGGCGGGCCTGACGTCTTGACAGCGCACAGTCGATATAATCATCACGGCGGCGCATATTGCGGAGGGCGATATAGGCTGCGACTACTAAGATGGCCATACTGATCAGCAGGCTGAGCAGACTCCACGTTCTCTCCACCGTGGTCGTCGGAACGTCCGGCGTACCGATGTCGGCAAGCTCCTGCGGAGTGGGAACCTCTACCTCGACCTCATAGGGCACCGGTACTTCGACGGGAACCTCGACCCTCGTGTTCGTGCCCTGCGGACCCGGTACCGGTATGTATACCGGCGGCTCAACGACCGGCGGCTGCACGATGATGATAGGCGGCTGCACTACAGGGATGGGCTCCCATACTGCGTAAAGCCCTATGTCCTCGTAGATGCTGAATTTGTCGCCTGTCTGATAAGCCGCTCCGCCACCACCTGTGAACGACCAACCGCCAAAGGTATAACCTTGACGCTGTAGCGTACCCTGATCAGACACAAGCGCACGGGTACCGGCCTCGTACAAACCTGTCGTCGGCGGATTGCCTGATGTCGCTCCGTTACCATAGTAAGTCAGCGCCACCCGGTCGTCGTCGATAAGGAAAGCGACATCGAGATAGGTTGCGGATTCCGCCTGCACGGCAAAGCGAATCGTCTGCGTACCGGCGCTGTTCTGCAGCCGCGTGGGATTTAAGGTGATGTTTGCGGGGCTGATATCAGAGTTCTTCCACGCTGTTACGCTTGCCGCTTTCCTCAGATCAGCATTGGCAGCCGCGACCTCACTGAGTTTCAGACGAATCGGCGACTTCCCGGCAATGCTGTACTCGGCTCCCGGCACGACGATGTAGTCGCCCACCAGCACCATACCGGCCTTCTCGACACGATTGTGGTCTTTGTCGGTGACATCATAGGTGACCTTGTAAGGACCTTGTGCCGCGGTATTGACCGGATCGTCATGGTTGATAGCGGACGCCGCAATCAAGCCGTCTTCAGAGTCGGTTGCGGAAACGCCCTGCATGTAGCTGGGGGCTACGTCTGCGAAGGCACCCTCTAAGAAGGGGGCGTTCAGGTCTACGACCTTGAAAGCCGGAACGGTCAGCCTCGGAGCGTTGCGGTTGGAGACTGTCAGCACTACCGTGATGGCGGCCGTG
>BNUG01000113.1 GCA_025997195.1 Clostridia bacterium
TGATGAAAATCCTATACAGACAGAACGAAACGGCAGGATTCTTTTGTCTTCCTGCCGTTTCAATACTCTCCGATTGTTTCTTCTGCGGATTTACATCGGTAGTTTATTCATTGATGCGATTGTCCTGTTATCCGTTTGGATCCCGGATCGATGTCAGCAACCTTATCCGGAATCCAATAGCAATATACCATTAATTTTAAAAGATGGAAAATAAAAGAATTATTAACCGTAAATACCTCTGCAGGGGGCGGGAGCCCAAGGCGGGTAAATGACGGTTTTTGGGATTTTTAATTATTTTTTTGATAGTAATTGTATTTGTTTGAATTTTGTAATAAAATTGTTTCAAATATTTACAAAATCATGCGTGTTCCGAAGATTGGCGGGATGCTTGGGGCTTGGTTTGACGAGCGGTAGGGAAGAATGATGGTTGCAAATAGGCCGAAAGGCGACTGGAAAAAAGTGGTAACCGGGGGGGGGGGTACGCCCATTTAGAGCCCTTCGTCTTGGGTTGTATTCATGCGGGCAGACGCGCGGCCGTGAGGACTGCGGGTCTGTTTTTTTGTGCGCGGGGCGAGAGGACATTATGCGTCCGGGTACAGCAGTTTGTCTGCGCTTCGCTTCGCCGAGCCGAACTCCGGCCAAATCCTTTGCTTGCTTCGGCTTGAAATCTCACGAACCGTCGCAATGCGCAGACAAACTACTGTACCCGGACGCATAATGTCATTCCCGCGTTCGGCGTTGAGAGTTGAGATTCCCGCCTACGTGGGAATGACGGTGAGGTTTGCGGGGATGACGGAGTTTGGATTTTGCACCTTCGGGGCAGAATGACAGAGGGATGATGGGCATTGGATTCTGCACCTGTGGCGCAGAATGACGGAAGGAGATGGATATGGTTAAGTATCGCGGATATGGGTTTGGTTGCAAGTGGATTTCGGGGGCGCTTGTGTTCGTTATGCTTGTGGCGGGGGTGTTTGCGGGGCCGTTGTTTGGCGGGCCGTCTTTGCCTGGTGGGCCGGTGGTTGCTTTTGCGGAGGATGGGAGGGAAGATTCTTCGGCTTCGCCTCAGAATGACATAAATGCCCGCAATGACAGTGTGAGTGCGTTTGCGAATGGGGATGGCATTGTGGCGCTTGATGAGGGGGATGCTGTGGCGCCTGTTATTACGCGGCAGCCTTCTGCTTCTCAGACTTATGCGCTTGGACCTGCTAAGGTGCGGATGTATGTGAATGCGGTCAGTACGGACGGGGGGTATCTGACGTATCAGTGGTACCGGTCGGATAAGTTTGAACTTGACGGCAGTAATCTTCCGCAGGTTGACGGGAACGGGCAGCCTGTGAATCCTTTGGATATAACGAGTGTGGGAACTGCTATCGCGCAAGCCGACGGCGGGACTAAGGCTGTGCTTGAAACTACCGCACCTGCCATTGCCGGATACTACTACTATTGGGCAGAGGTTACCAACAACAAAGATGTGAACAATGACGACACCATTGGCGCAGGGGAGTTCGCTACGGCGAATACGAGTTTTGTCACGGCGAGAATCGTGGACAGGACGCTTGGAAACGAACTGATGAACGGCAATTTCGAGATGAGCCGGTCGGTTTCGGGTTGGGTATTGAATACCTATACCCCTTTGCGATACGGCAGAAGCGGGGGCAATTTAACTACCGATTTACCGGAAAATCAGAAATTTGTGCCTTATTGGGACAGCACACATAATGTTCCCGGAATAGGAGGCGGAAAAGCTACCGAATTACAATCCCAAACTACAACTAACTATGTCGCGGAATTATCTGCTCATGCAAAATCATCGCTGTATCAGGATATTGCTACTGTGCCCGGAAAAATCTATGAATGGAGTCTCTCTCATATAGGCAGAAGCAATGGTGGTAACCCTCAAATAATAGCCGTCGTCATCGGTTCTGCAATCAATGTCAAAACTGACTATAATGCCCCTGCAACAAACCGATGGGTTGACCCAACAACATTTGTGATTGACAGTACGTCTGTATATAGTCCGAATTATCACGGGACTTATATCTGGGAATTTCCGTATGGCAGCAATGCCGATTCCTATTTTACCGATATTGTCGTCCAGTTGGCCAAGGATAAAGGTGTTACATTGCCGACCGGGGGAGACCGTGCAGACCTTGATTATTTCAATAATTTTGATACCTCGGATTATATCGGTAAGTCATTCACGACTACTTACAACGGCTCAAAATATTATATATATTTCTCAAGTGTAAACCAAAGCCAGACGGTATCCCGAGCGGGGCAATATACCGTTCCGGAGGGGCAGGGAACGACTGTTTTCGGATTTGTAAATATTAGGTCAGCAAGTACTTCAGCCGGCAATCTTCTTGATAATATCGTGTTCAAATCCGGCGTGACGCTTTCTACGGACAACGATATTTCCTACTCCGGTGAAACAAAAATCAGTGCGAAAACCCAGGCAGGCTTTGCCTACGCACTGGCGGAGGTTCGCGGCAGTACGGTTTCGAATTTGAGCGGACTGCGCGCAAGTTATAATGGCTCCACCATTTCTCCTACTGCCGGACTTGGTGTGGCGACAGCGGACTACTGGTATACCGGATACACTTCCTATGATATGGGAACAGGCGTCGGCAGCGGCGGCAGCGCCTTTGCCCCGAACGGTGAACTCGTTTTTACCGGACTTGTTCCCGGAAAAACTTACCGTATTCTCGGGATTCCCATTGGTTCCATCAACCCCGGTTACCACTTTTTTCCAGTCGCCTTTCGGCCTATTTGCAACCATCATTCTTCCCTACCGCTCGTCAAACCAAGCCCCAAGCATCCCGCCAATCTTCGGAACACGCATGATTTTGTAA
>BNUG01000114.1 GCA_025997195.1 Clostridia bacterium
GGACGTGAATAAGATCACGGTATCCCCGGTGAAAGTGCGCGTCACCTTCAACCAAAACGGAGGGAATGTCAACAGTGCCCAGATCGTAAGGGCGCCGTCCGTGCCGAATAATCTTCCCATACTTAGCCCGTTCCCTCGTTTGCCGGTCCGTTTGTCCCGGTTCCGTCAGTTCCGTTCAAGCCTGTTCCATTCGCAGTGGCAGTGGAATCCGACGGCGCCCTTACGATCTGGGCACTGTTGACATTCCCTCCGTTTTGGTTGAAGGTGACGCGCACTTTCACCGGGGATACCGTGATCTTATTCACGTCCAGGTCACATTCGTAAATCACATCCATCTCGACCTGCTCCGCCGCCAAGGCGATTTCGGACGCATCGACCGACAGATGAATGGTTTCCGTAGTCAGTTCCGGCATCATTTCGGCTGTCGCGAAAACGGTTACAGTGATCACGCCGGTATTGACATGGCCGGTCAGCCGGTCGGGCAGGCCAACGATCTCGATCATATCCGCCGTGAATTCCAGTTCCTTCTTTTCAATGCCCTGCACTTCAATCTTGACCGCGAGATTTTCGGACGCATCCGCAACCTCTACGTCGGAGGGCAGATAGGGATCCACCGGGATCTCGGTCGTATCGACGATTTGCCGCAAATTGACCGCGCGCCCACGGATTTCTGTGATACCGCTCAGTGCGGAAACCGTTCCTCGTATCGTGATCCGGGTTGGTACGTATTTGTAGGTGACTTCTATCGTGTCAAGCGTCTCCCCTGTGATGTCTATCCGCAGCGGAACCGTTTTCGTTGTACACAAGGTTGCCGAAACTTCGACCTGATCCTGCGAGAGACCCACGCTGGTGACCGGACTTCCCTCACGGCTGATCGCCACGGCATCGAGTTTGATCGTCAAAGGTTCTTCAGACAACATGCCTTCAGGCATCTCTGCGCGAATATAAGCAACGCTGTCGACCGCGGTTACCGTGCCGGAAACTTCCATCTCCGTCGGAGCGATCGTGATGAAGCCGGGCTCCTCTCCCCTTGCGAAATCATCCCCAAAGACCAGACGAACCGGTTTTGTGACGGTGATACGGTCGACAACCGTTACCGGGATTGTCTCGGGACGAATGTGCAGGATATCCGCGTTTGCCGCCGTGATGACCTTCACGGTGACATTGTTTTGGCCTTTCGGGTAACCGGTCATATCAGCCGTAGCCCGAAAATCCGCAGCTGTGAGTTTGAGCACATCGGATCTTGTCCCGGAGACTTCGACGTCTACGGTATAGGTGCTCGCATCGGCGATCGTAAGTCCGTGATCGAAGAGTGCTTCCAGATTCGTGAGTTCGACGGGGATGGACGCAATCGTCTGTGTTGACTGCGGGTTTACGACAAGGATCACATAGCCCCAAAGGGCGATGGCCGCGACGATCGAGATCAGCAGGTTGATCTTATTATTTTTGAGCATCTTCGCGTCCCTTCTCAAACGCCCGGCGGATACCGTGACTAATCGGCTCCCTTTCGCTCAGATAGATATCCAATAATAGTTTTTCGAGCGCTTTCGAATCAAGGAACCTGATCATTTTGCCGTCATGTGCCGTCGAGATCACACCGGTCTCCTCGGACACCACGATCGCATAGGCGTCGGAGACTTCCGTAACGCCAATCGCCGCACGATGCCGCATGCCAAGTTCAAGTGGCAATTCTTTGTTGTGTGTCAGAGGAAGGACGCAGGCTGCCGCCCGCAGTTTGTCTCCTTGGATGATGGCCGCTCCGTCATGCAGCGGCGCTCCCTCAAAAAAGATATTCTCGAAAATCTCGGGGGTAAGTTCGCTGTTGAGAATCACGCCCGTCTCGGCAAAATCGTTCAGCGCCACTTTTTGCTCAACGATGATCAGTGCCCCAACCTGATTTGCCGAGAAGAAGTCCACCGCCTTTGTGATGATCGCGGCAACATTTTTCGCTTTCTCCTTGTCAGCCGATTGAAGTTTCCCCCGGAACCAACTGCTGCGGCCGAGATACTCGAGCGCGCGCCGCATCTCGGGCTGAAAGACAATGACAAGCGCGATGATACCGAATTGCATGAAATTGCGCATCAGCCAATTGAGCGCATACAGATGAACGATGCCGGCCACGATCATAATCACCACCAGGATCAGCAGGCCTTTGACAAGCTGCTCCGCCCTCGTCTCGCGGATGAAACGCAGTACCTGGTAAATGATGAACGCGATGATCGCTACGTCGATGATGTCCGCGGGACCGATCTGCGCAGCGAGGTTTTGAAAGACTTCGTTCATGACTTGTTACTATAGTGTCGTTTCCAGGAGACCATATTTGCCGTCATTGCGCTTGTATACCACCGCGATGGCATTGGTCTCCATATCATGAAAGAGATAAAAGGCATGAGAAACGAGTTCCATCTGCAAGATCGCTTCCTCAGGCGTCATCGGCAGCAGCTCATACGTCTTGCGGCGAACGATCTCGAACGTATCCTGCGCGGACTCCGCCGTATCGGGGATATCCGCAAACAGGATCGCTTTGTTGTCCTTGTGATGGTTCGCGATCTTTTTCTTGTACTTGCTCATCTGTGAAGAGAGCTTGTCCGCTACTTTGTCAAGACCGGTATAGATATCAAGTCCAACTTCTTCCGCGCGGAAGATCGCGCCGCCGGCATTGATCGTCGCTTCAATTTTTTGACGATCCTTTTCCCGGGAAAGTGTGATGGCCGCCTCAATATCACTGGTAAAAAATTTTCCAAGCCTTGTGAATTTCTTCTCGATCATGTCTTGCAGGCGCTGACTCGGATTGTAGTTCTTGGCGGAAATATTGATTTTCAT
>BNUG01000115.1 GCA_025997195.1 Clostridia bacterium
AGTGACGATCGGGAAATCAACATTGACCTGACCAACATTCTTCTCACCCGCAAAATAACGATCCATCGCATCAAAGATACCATCGACATAAATGCTCGGTGCTACGACATAGTCCGCCACGAAATACTTATCGTTGGCGGCAAATAAGTCATGAATCTCAGCGCCGTATCCGCCGCAAGACCAAATCTTGGCGTCAGAATTCGCGGCCTGCAGCGCGGTACGAGCTCCCAGCGCGCCAGCGTCAAACGCTGCCCAGACGACATCGACATCCGTGTTTGTCTGAAGAATGTTCTCCATGATTTTCATGGCTTTTTCTCTGTCGCCGTCAAAGTTCTGATCTGCAACGATCGTGACCTCGATATTACGTGCGGAGAGACCGGCCTCAAAGCCCAGTCTTCTCTGGCGGCAGTTATCATTCAGCGGGTAGGTAAGCAACGCAACGTTTGCTTTGCCGTCGAGGTTTGCTTCGACATAGTCCGCACAATCCTGAGCGAGTTTGTATCCGGAATCAAAAGTATCCCATCCAACAAAACCGACCGTGATATCTGTCTGCGGGTTTACGCCAACAGCAAGAACCGGAACGCCTGCATCTACAAACTGCTGAATATTCGCCACGCTCGCTATATCATCTGCCGGCTGGAGGCAAACCATATCAAGATTCATGGAAAGCAGGTTGTCTACATGCTTCGCTTCGTTTGTCAATTCCCACTCGGAGTCGGCCAGTGTGATTTTGTAGCCGCGGGTTTCTCCGATATCCGCCATCATTTGATAGCTCTCCTGTGACCATTCATCCGTCATATGCTGAACGATCAGACCAACGTTTTTCAGTTGTCCGGATGCTTCGGGAGCCGGTGCCGGTGCCTCCGCCGCAGCGCTACTGCCAGATTCCGCCGGCGCCGGTGCAGCGGCGGATCCAGTATCCGTATTGCTGCCCGAACAGCCGACAAGTGTGCCCAGCACCACCGCCAGGCAAAGCACCATCATAAGTATGCGTTTCTTCATAATTTTTCTCCTCTTCCTTAAAATAACCTATTTGCAATAACGAACTCCAGCCTATCTACAATAACCAACTATATTTTACGTCTCCTGCGAAACGCTGATTTCACGGCTGCCGCAAGCTCATTCGTAACAAATGTATTCATCTCGCTTGATACTCCTTCTCTTGTCACAACAAATTTTTAATCCATTTAAACATTTGCGTAATCGTTTACTATTTGTGGTAACAAGTACTGCTTTTGAAATAACGTATCCGTTTTCTCTTACTTACTGGACTCTCTTACGATGAGTTCCGATTCAATGACGATATCTACCGGCTCAAAACTTTTTATTGCTTCCGAATCTTTCGACTTTTCTTCCAGCCGCTTCACAACTACTTCACAAACTTTTTCTACCATGGTATCAATTGGAGTAAGGACTGTCGTCAGTCTGGGATAAGTAACTTCTGTAACTTTCATGCCATCGAACCCAACCACGGATATATCATCCGGAATCGAATATCCCAAATCCATAAGCCCGCGCATCACGCCTACCGCTACAATATCATAGTAGGCGGCTACCGCAGTGATATCCGGCGCCAATTTCATCAATCTTTTCGCCACTTCCACTCCGGCATTAAAATCATGACCTTCGGCTCTCACAACAATTTTCGGGTCGAAAGGAATGTCGCGATCTTTGAGTGCTTCGATATAACCATTTCTCTGTTCACGTGAATGTGATTGTTCCAATTTCCGGTCTACATATCCGATCCTTCGATGCCCTCTATCAATCAGGTATTTTACAACGTCATATTCGCCTTTGAAGTTATTGATTCTGACCATATCGATAGAAACACCCGGATACATTCTGTCGACCAAAATGACGGGAATTCCCATCTCCTGAATTTCTTTCATTTTATTGCTGTAATCTGCCACCGAAATGAGGATGATCGCGTCCGCTTGTTTCATGATCATTGTATTGAGCGCTTTCTCTTCCAATTCCGTATCATACGATGTATTGCACAAAATAATGTTGTAATTCAAATTAAAAAACGTCTTTTGGATGCCTTCTGCAAGCGCCCCGAATGTTTCGTTTGAGATGCTCGGGATCACAATGCCGATCGTGTTGCTTTTTTTGCTGCGCAAACTACCAACAAGCAGATTGGGGTAGTATTTTAACTTCATAATCGATGAATTGACCCGATCCGTCATTTCTTGGCTAACGTATCTTGTTCTATTGATCACATGAGAGACAGTCGCTGTCGATACGCCTGCGTCTGTTGCAACATCTTTAATCGTTATACTACCCATTGTATGCCTCACCATCCTCAGCTTCACAGCGTTAACAATCCTGAAGAATCTGCATCTATAAATAGTTTAGCATTTTGGTGGATCCGAATGCCAGTTGACGGACATTCCGTACAGATCGGTCCCTCGAGACATGTCTTTACGATCTCTGCTTTCCGTACTCCGGGTACAGTTACAAATGCATATGAAGTTCTCAGCAAACCATACATTGAAATCGTAACAGCACGATTCGGTACATCATGAATATCAAAAAACCAACCGTCGGCAACCTGCTGCTGCCGACATTTTTCATCAAGCGATTCGTTGATAATCACCAGCTCCGGGTCAAAAAAGTCTGCGATGTGCGGGTCATTAAAAGCAATATGTCCGTTTTCACCGATTCCTAAAAAAACGATATCTGCCGGATGAAGATTCAGGAGTTCGGCATAACGAAGACATTCTTTCTCCGGATC
>BNUG01000116.1 GCA_025997195.1 Clostridia bacterium
TGCCGGCATAAATATGCGGGATCGTGCCAAGTTCGCTTCCGCCGCGTCCGATGGTCTCCGTAAGCTCCGTTCCGAGCTGCCCCTTATTGCCTGTGATCAAGATTTTCACGCATTATCTCCTTTGCTTCTTAAGAGGGATTATACCAGAACACGGCGCGATTTCAGTTTCCCCAGAATGACCCGGTAGCCAATAAAAAAGATTGCGGCCTGAACCGAAACGGCGATGACAAAAGCCCATACGCCTCCGCTGATACCGTGTGCACCCACGAGCGCGGCGCTGGCGGGGAAGACGGTCCCTGTACCCGCCAGACAGGCTGCGATCTGGATGGGAAATTTCCGCATCACGGATAGGATATTGGAGCAGATCATCGTGATGGAGTTGATCGTACCGCCGGCGACTACAATGGTCATGGCAAGGCGATACGGATAGAGATCCTGCGCGGCGATTTGCGAAAGCACAGGGCAGCCGATCAGCCAAATCAGAGCCGTGGCGAAAGCGCCGAAGGCGAGCGTGACTCCGATGATCTTCCCGACGGATCGGTCAAAGCTTTCGTATTGTTTCGCCGCGAATGTTTCCGTGAGGCTGATGAGTTTGGGCTGGATTACAAAGCCGACAAAAAGAAGCATCATAGTCGCCGGCATGATGATCAGGCCGTACGCCCCGAGTTCTTCATCGGACAGGCGGAGGTCAACAAAATATCGAGTGATATTGGGCAATAGATTTGTCAGCAAGGCAAAGACAAAGACGAAGACGCTGTTTCGGATTAAAAAGAGACTCGGTGACAAATTGCCCTTGAAGAGTCCTGTGATGTGTTCCAACCGCAGTGTGCGCGGGATATCCCAGACAAGGATGAAAAGGACGTTTGCCGCGATCAGACAAAGACTCGCAATCAAAACGTCGTGTGTCAGCAGATCCGCCGTCACGAAAGCAAGGAAGCCGATCACAGCTTTCATAAACATGGAGAAACCGGCCCAGTATAGCCGCCTGTTTCTTTGCGCGACGCCATAAAGCGGGTCGGCCAGAGAATCTGTCATTTTGTAGAGCGAAAGAGAGATGAGAAGCACGCAGCGTTCTGAGTCATAGCCGTTGATGAGCAAAAAGATCACGGCGGTGGCCATCATGGCGATGGATGTGAGAAATTTTAGGAAAATGTAATTTTTGCTTTCAAATTCCCCGTTGACGTCGGAGACCTGATAGATGCGTCCTCCGTACAGCCCGATAATAAAGAAGACGCTCGCGTAGGAGAAGCAGAAAGAAAAGATCCCGCTGCTTTCGATGCCGTTGATGCGGGTGACCGCGATCAGCAGCAGGAAGGACATAAAGGAACTTGCGGACGTACCCAGGGTGTTCCAGATATAATCTTTTTTCATATTTTGTTCGATGGGCATGTGAAACCTGTTTGTCTACACGCCAATAGGTTCTCTGCCCGCGATAAAGGAATAGGCAAAGACGAGAACGAGGATCTCAAGGATACAGGCATAGAGGACGAGGTGTTTGTCGGAGAGCCATTTCGGACGCGGAGGAATTCGTCCCCAGCGCGACGCGAAGAGGATGAGCATCGGAGCAACCGGGAGGAAATAACGTCCTTGTATGCCCTTGATATCCCAGGATCCGACGGGCGTCCATGAAACAAACATAATGAGCAGAGTCCCAAAGGCGGCAAGCAGGAAGATGATGATGAATTGGACGCGGTCGCGCAGTCTCAGGATGGATTCGGATGCGTTCTGGCGAAAAGCCCCGAGAATTGCAAGCGCGAGAAAGATCCAGAGGATTGCATCCGGAATTCGGATCTCGAGCCAGCCGAGGTCTGTGCCAACCATCGAGAAGAGATAGAACGGTAGGAAGGTTTCGATCGTATGCTTGCACAATTTGGCAAACAGAATGGGATCGGCCACAAGATCCGAGAATGTATAAACCTCTTGGTACGGGGAGGAGACAATCGGCACACCGCCCTCGGCCCGATGGACATAGACATAGAGCGTGATCGCAAGTACGGCGATGGAAAAGGCCGTGACCAGAATACGGAAGAGGACTGCCAGACGCTTTTCTGCAAAGCATTTTCCCGGAAGGAAAAGCAGCAGCATGAGGAATGGAAAAAAGACGACCTTCGGCGGCCCGAGGACAAGCATCGTCACGAGCAGCAGCCATAGATCCCGGGCGCGGGGCGGCCCGTCACCATAGGCAATCCGCAGATACTGCGCGAGGGCGATGAAGGCGAGAGCAATCGTAAAGGTGTCTGAGTTTTGCGAAGCGGCAAGCTCCATGGCCATCGGAAAAAGAGCGGTCACCGCAAAAACACCTTTGCCGACGGGCGTCAGTTTGACCGCGAGCCAGACGCAGACCGCATAGAGAATTAGGTTCAGGATACGGCCAAACAAATAGAGCCACTCGGGGTTCGCGTGCACGGCGCCGCCGAGCAAGACGCCGAGTGTTTGCGGAATATAAATATAAGGATAGGGTACGCCGGATTCCCGTTTGATATCTGTGATTTCCGCGCCATCGGCGGGCAGGGGGCTCCGGAGCGCCTGCCTGTAATATTCATAGGTAGATCTATCCGGGTAATTCGAATAATCCGTAAACATCTTCACGTCTGCTTGCCGCACGGCGACGCCGCTCACATCAGGGCTGGTCTGTCCGAGTACGGCGTCTGCGTTTTGATAGGCTGCCGCGAAATGCACGGCCTCATCCGGTG
>BNUG01000117.1 GCA_025997195.1 Clostridia bacterium
GGGGGCTACGTCTGCGAAGGCACCCTCTAAGAAGGGGGCGTTCAGGTCTACGACCTTGAAAGCCGGAACGGTCAGCCTCGGAGCGTTGCGGTTGGAGACTGTCAGCACTACCGTGATGGCGGCCGTGTGATCTTCATCGACCCGGAAGGTGACGTCAAACTTGTCGCCGTCGGCCAGTGAGCCGGCAAGGGAATCGAAGCTGTCACCTGAGTCCTGCTTGACAGCGGAGACGAGAGCCTTAGTGCCCTGCTCAAAGGACAGGTTACCGCTTCTGAGGTAGCTCTGTACGCCTGAGCGGGTGATGAACTGGCTTTCGATATTGGCAGTGTCTGCCGCCAGCGTATTGGCGTCAGGTACGTTGATGACGAAGTTCTCCCCGAAAATGGAGTAGAGATCGCCGTTGTCGATGATCTTGTCACCTACGACCTTGGCGGTGACAGCGCGCGTCAGGGAAGCGTCATCGCGCAGACCGAGTGTGACGAAGTAGTCGCCGGTGGAATTTGTATAACCACCCTCACTGACCACGCTGATGTCATCGGTGATCACAGGAGTACCGTCCGTCTTCCAGGCTTTGGCACCGGATTCAGTCTTGATCTGAGCGCGACGGTCGTTCATGTTCACATCAGTGGCCTTGATGATGAATGACCTGGCCTGCAGGATGTAGTCCACATTGTGGGTAAACGACCCGTCGTCAACGATGACGGCACGGGACTTGGTGGTCGTGTTGCCGGCCTTATCCGTGACCGAGTAGGTGACCTTGGTAACAGACGGTGCGTTGGCTGCGATGTTTACCGTGTCAGCTTTCTTATCGCCGTCTTGGTCGATGATGATATCCGAGGTCAAAGAACCGTCCTCTGTGTCATCAGCGGTTGCACCGGCCATCAGCTGAGCCTCGGAGAGATCTCCGGCGGCAGCGGTGACGGGGATGACCAAAGGCGTGGGGTTCAGGGTGAGCACAGGAGCGTTGCCTGCCGCCACGATGACTTTGAGCTCAGCAGTGATATTGCCGTCGGCGTCTTTGATACGCACGGTGTAGTTGCCGGTTGCCTGTGTCCCGGTCGGGCGGGTAAAGAAACTGTCGTCGTCGTCGATTTCCACGATAAGCTCTGAGAGTGTACCGTCGGCGTTGGACTTACGGGCGCCGGCATCCAGGGCGGTAAGCAAAGCGTTATTGGCATTGGTATCTGCCTGAATATCATCCGCCTCTTTCGGAGTCAGCGTGATGTCGTTGCCGAAGATGAAGTAGGTGTCCTCACCTTCTTTATTCGGTCCTGACTCAATGACACCGGCATCCACGACCTCGGCTTTGACGGTGCGCGTGATGACAGGCCTTGTGTTGGGATAGTCGATACCCTCTATAGCGATGTCGTAGACTGCGGCCGCGTTGGTGTAGCCGCCAAGGGAGGTAAAGGTCGTCTGTTCGTCTGGCAGCTGGTCGCCCGCAGATACGCTTGCTGACTCGTTTGAACCCGCGTAGAGCCTGGCATCGGTCTGTGCGCGTACCTGGGCCAGCCTGCCCTCATCGGTTGCTGCAACATTGGCGGCACGGATGACGAAGGGCCTGGCAAAGAGCACGCGCCCGTCTCCCGTTTGGTAGCGGCCGTCGTTTACCACTACCAAACGGTCAGTGGTCACGGTGTTGTTGTCGGCATCGGTGACTTCGAAGTGCACACGGTAGGTACCCACGGTGGTAAGGTCAACCGGCGTACCAGACGCTGTGGCGATGACCAATGAGCTGATGTCTTTGGGGATGTCAGGTGTAGGTGTGGGGAGAGACGGGTCGCCTTTGCCGTTACCATCAGGGTCGAGGGCAATGACACCGTAAAGGTCACTGTATTCTGCAGCGGTGATGGCAGTCGCAGGCTTGTCAGCCGCGGCGCCTATCCAGACCTCAAGTGGTGTGGTTGCGGTAAGCACGGGGGCTTGCCCGTCGGTGACAACGCCGTTGATCTCGACCTTCTGGCTCGTGAGCGGTATACCCGAGATGTTAAAGGTTATCGGATAGGTACCCTGTTCTGCCTTAAATTTTCCGCGGTCGTTGATTTCGACACCCATATCCGGTGCGCTGTTTACCAGCTTGACGACGCGTGCCTGCGCCTTGGGGATAAAGGCGTCACTCTTATCCAAGGCAGCCGCTTCTGCGGTGTTGACCATGAAGTGTGAGGCGTAGATGGCGTATTGGCTGTCCTTGCTGCCGGGGTCAAGTTTATCAGCAACGACAACCAAACCAACGATGTCTTTGGTTGCGGTGTGTCCTACAGCCTTCCAGGTAAAGGGATAGGGGGCCTCAGGGGATGAGGTTGTGTAGTCGGCAGGAATGGCGGGTGTGCCGTCAAGTGCAACTGCGACTTCCACACCATCTGTGGTGTAGGCTTCGGCATAGGAAAGACTCCTGATGGCATCCGCGTCGCGCTGGACATCGGCCTGCCTTACCACGAAGTTACGGGCGCCTAAGATGATGTCGTCTGTACCGTCTTTGTCCTCATCTTCGATGCTGTAGCGGCCGTCGGTCACCACCACGGCACGGTATGCGGTGGTCGTATTGTTGTTGGAGTCGGTGGCGGTGTATTTCACGCGGTAGACGCCGATGTTTGCGGTGTCGATGGTGGTAGATGCACCGGCGCCGTCCAGCGG
>BNUG01000118.1 GCA_025997195.1 Clostridia bacterium
AAAATATCCTTTAGCAAAACATATATATCATTTCTATCCCAATTTTCCTGAACCAAAAGTTCTATTGATTCATAAAAAAAGTCAATTTTTTCGTCCAAGCATTTATCATCATCCAATAGTCCATTCAATAATTCATTTTTTGTGAAATTTTGCATATTCATTTCCCTATATTGTCAATCAATTCCGAACATAAGGTGTAATCCGACAAGTAAACCCCTTTGTTTAGTTCATTGCAAAAATACTCATAGTATTCGTCATAAGTATCACCGAAATATTCATTCCACTTTGTTTTTTGGTACTCTGCAATTTTGAGTGCTTCGCACGATAATAATAATAAAAAACGGTTGTTGGGGTATCCGCCATGCTTCCATAAATCAAAGGCAATTTCTATCGACCGATTTTGCCACTCAATAATTTCAACGTAAAGAAATTCACTTAGCTGTCTAAAGCGGCATGGATGGATTCCTCCCTCAATATCAACTTCATTAAGAGATAAATGCTTTGTTCCCGATGAAATGATTTCAACCGGAAATTCCAACTCGGTTTTAGCCAAAGGGATTTTCTTTTTATCAATCAATGCACAGGCAAATTGTGTAGTTGCCATATCGCTCAAGCGCAGCAGCAAATCTTTTCTGTTGCACTTTTGAATTGACAATATATCGCTATCATGAAGCCGGTATCCTCCAAAATATTTTCCGGGGATCCCCATATCTTCATTATGCGAATTGAACCATTTATGATAAGCGTCAAATACAGATTGCCTAACTTCAAATTCAGTAAAATTACCTGCCAAAGTTGGCGCAAGTTCTAATAGGTTGTTTGTAGTCCCTATTTTCAAGTTTCGTTCTCACCTTTCAAACTTCTGTTTATCACTCTCCTGCTATCAATACTCTCGCCGAGATAAGAATGAAATCGTTTTTACACATTATTCAAAATTCTATTTCTTAGCCTTATGGTTTCTTCATCTAAGAGTATTTCCTTTTCATAAATGTACGGAACAAATATTTTGACCATTTCATTCCCTTCTGTGTCAGCATTAAATAGCCCTTTCCTTTGCCTGAAAACTAAAAGAGCCAAAATCTCTATCGGGAAATATTGCCATACCTCATGATTGAAAGGCAAAGTCAAATCACGTTTACTATTCTTTATATGAAAATCCGCCATGCCCTCAATCCATTTTGCTTCTAAGTTCTCTTTCAAAAAATTGAAATCACGGATAGCATTAAAATAGTCTGTTTGAATATCTTTTTTACAAAAATCAAAAAGCATGTCGGAAATTTCTTTTAACTCAAAATAAGCAGCTAAATGAGCAGCAAGATAAATTGTATTGTCACGTCCGAAGTCTTCATCCCGTATGTTCGGATACTCTTTTTCCTGGTCAAAATAATCATTCAATTGCGGTATAAGTTGTTTGGATAATAAATGCAGGTCATCAGGGAAATAAATACTGCAAAAAATAAATGACAACGCCGTATCTTTTACTAATATGCCGGGTACAAGTTTACTTTCTTTATACGCCAAAATTTGCAATAAACTATCGTAATAGTAACTGTTCAATACATCATTGAAATTCGATTGGCTTGGACTCTTTGTGAATTCCAATATGCTTGCCGGTATTTTTTCTCTATATGTTATGGAATATAGAATCCACAAAATATCCGGTTTTGTGAGTGTTTCTTCACCCAAAAAAGTGACTTTATGCTCAAATTCTTTTTTTCCGGTATTGAGATATTCGGCAAAAAAAGTCCTGTATCGTTCATCATTTTCATCTGATAAATCATACACTTCTTCAAAAAATTTGATTTGCTTCTTGAAAAATGAATCTCCGTCCTGTAGCTTTTTAGTCATTTTATTTCACCGTTAACTTGCATAGCTATAACCACTATAGTAATCTCCGCAACAGCTTCACGATCGCATGGCGATTTTTCGCCAGCTTCATAAACTTCGGCAGATGGTCTGACTGCGTTGCTGTTCCCGGTGGTTCGTCATAATAAGTCTGTTCTTTTGTTTCGCGAATGTCCGCTTCGATATAATCGATCAAATAGAGTAAGTGCTCTCGGTTGAGTGCCCAGATAAGTTTGCCGTCAAATACGGTTTGGTAATATAAAGGCAAGTTGGTATAGGGATCGAAACCGGGCTTCTCGGGTTCCCAATTATAAGCATAACTTTTTTGTTTCATCTTCTGCACTGTACCGGGTTGTTTATGATGACAATAAGGACATTCAACATTTAGCACCTTAAAATTTTGATTTGCTTTATCTACATCAACGCGATAATGCCTTTCACACTGTGAGCAAATCTCTTGAACGCAATAGCTATACTTATACAAGTCTGACAGAGTTTTCTTACCGCAAATCGTGCATTGAAATGTAATCTTACCGATATCGAGCTTCACATGACCAAGCCCGTTACAAACCGGACATCTAACTTCGATACCGGTTTTTTGCACAATGCCATAGTAGGTGAAAGCGTAATATATTTTGTCTGTATATCGATTCACTGATGTTTTCGCCATCATGTAACCTCATATTTCAATGCAAATCCTAATTTATCGCCATCTGATAGCAATAGTATACGCCCCTATCCTCTTTCGCCCGAAATACCTACCTTGTGCTCTGCTATCGTTTG
>BNUG01000119.1 GCA_025997195.1 Clostridia bacterium
AATCCGCACGGTGTAATTTTGCTGGTATTGCAGGGGCATACGGTTAATCACCACGGTTGAACCGTAAATATGCACGTTCTCTTTTGTAAGCACCGGCATTCCGTCTATCGAAAAATATTTTTCAGCGCCCTCCGGTTCCACCTCCTGGCTGAACTCAAGGGCGATGGGGATCGAATCCCCTTCCTCGGTCCGGGGCCGCGATGACGAACGGACCGACACACCCTCGTAACGGAAGGGCAGCAGCGTGTGATAAGTCCAGATCTTTTCTTCTTTTGAACCAAGCCATGCCGGTTCAGAACGCGCCCCCGCTCTCAGCGTCATCGTCACGTCCGCATCCAGCGGCAGTTTTTCGTTTATACTGAGCAGCACCCCCTGCTCGTCCCGGTAGCGTTTCTCGTCAATTTTGGGAAGCCGCGCAAGGGCAAAGGACCAGTTCTTGCCTGCGGCCCGAACCTCAATCCATTTGGCGATCTCCTCAAGGTTAACCGGATACGAAAAGATCAGCCTGATATATTTGGCGTCTTCGGGATGTACGTTCCCGCTCCAAATCCAGCGGTCCCCTTCGCCCAACTGCCAATCCAGCACCGAAAGCCGCTCAGTTTCAAAACTGAAAGAGCGCTCGCCCTGCAAACTTTTTCCGCCCAGCGATTTAATCCGGTCCGAAACGGTGATCGTGTAACGCTGCTGGGGAATGGTTTCAGCGTCGGGCTCAAAAGAAAGCAGCTTTGTGCCGTACCAGCGGTACACCCCGGCCAGAGGCGGCTCTATGGTAAAAAGCCCCGCGTCCTCCCGGATGGGCTCCCCTAGTTTCGCCAGGGGAACCACGGGCTGGGAAAAAACCACCCAGATACTTGGCTTTTTTATCTCCTGGGGCAGTTCGTCCCGGGGACCATAGTCAGCTACCACAAGGGGGGCGTCGCTTTCCTGTATACTGCCTGCCGCACCGCTGTTCGCCGCACCATCCTCTGAGGCAACCGATTCATAGTAGGCGATCCGGTAATCGGCAAGATCCGCCACAGGTCGTCCCCGTTCCACAAAGGAACCCGAAAACGCGGTAACCGAGCTGCTCTGCTCATCGGCCTTTTTGCAGGAACTGGGGACCAACAAAATCGCCCCCAGACAGAACGCAAAAATATGTAAAAAACGGATTGTAAGACGCATGTTTTTCCTCATTATTATAATTATAGAATAGTACCCGATAACGCTCCGGCTGTATATGACCTTTTTGTAAGCCCGATCAACAACCTCGGAATCATATATACATTTATCCTCATTATTGATAATCTGAATCTATAAGGAAAATCATGAAACCAGCATTATTAGTAATTGATATGCAGAAAGCTTTCGCTAAAGGCTTCGGCAAGGAATCCATGGACAGGGCAGCACAAACCATCAACCGGGCTGTAAAATTATTCCGGGAAAATAATTTCCCCGTAATTTGGATTCAAAACGAAGATAAAAATGGAGACCTGGTTCCCGGCAGCTCCGGTTTTGACATGGTAGACTCCCTCCTGAAGCCTTTGGATCACGAAAAGCGAATCACCAAACATTACTCCAACAGTTTTAATAAAACCGATTTACTGGAATATCTTATCAGAGAAAAAGCGGACACGCCGATAGTTACCGGCTATAATTCACTGTACTGCGTATTGTCTACCTACCGGGGCGCCGTGGACCAGGACCTGTCGCCCATAATCCTCAAAAACGCTTCCGCCAGTGATAACAGGGAATATATAAAGCTGGTGGAAGATATTCATGATATAATTTCAATTAATGTGCTGGAGCAGGTTATTAAAGTCTGTGTAACTATTCAGGCGTAGTGCGATTTCAGAAAGCACCATTCCTGAAAGTTTATCCTGGGTTTTCCCGTAAATCTACCATAAAAAACTGATAAAAGACTCTATGTTCATGGTATAGGAGATTATATCATGAAGAAAAATCCGTTTTTCGCAATAAGTCTTATCTTATTGGCAGGCATCCTGGTATCCCTGTTCGCCTGTCTGAATCCCATAGGCGGCGTCCCTGAGTTTAAGCTCAATTTGGACGCCCATGTTACAGGGGAAATCGACACCAACGATGTGACCAAGGCGGTCCTGATGTTCACCAACCGGTCAAAGACCGTGGATGTGACCAGCATTGCCATCACCCAGCCTGAGTGGCTGCCACCGGAAAACAAGCCGAACGCCAGGCCGCCCAGCAGAAACATTACGGGCAAACCGAAACGGCTTGAAAAAAAGGCCCAGTATCTGCCCCCGGACGACCGGAGTTATCAGGTCATCATAAATTACCAGTACGACGCCTACAAAACCCAGAGCGCCGGAACAGGAACGGTGACTATGACCGTTCCGCTGCCGCTCCCTGGGCAAATTGTGGAAATTTTCATCTATCGTACCAAAGACGGTGTAGTGGTCATTGACAAGGAGCTTAAAGATCCTGACCCGGAGGACACCGGAACCCCGGCGGAAGACCCCAACAAGGGAGAAGGCTCAAGTCCGGCGGTGATTCCCCCTGAAAACAGAACCAGAATGGCTACCTTCATCGTCATAAGCAAGACGAACAGCCAAGCCGTTGACAGCGTTGAATTCAAAATGGGCAGTACCGGTTACACCATGGGCGGCA
>BNUG01000120.1 GCA_025997195.1 Clostridia bacterium
AAAGTCTTGGAATCCGCAAAGGACAAAACCCCGGCACCAAAGAAGCGATGTCGGAAATGATCCGGCGTACGGCGGCGCAGGGCAAAGGCGTTTTTGCGATACAAGCGCCGCAGCCCTCGCAATCCCCCTGGTCGACAAACATTTGTTTTTTTGAAACATCGGGCCGATAACCTCCGGGCAATCGGCTTTCTGCGTATCGGACAGCGTCGTCGATGTCGCGTTCCGAACCCATGCCGAGCATCATACTTGTGACGCCGGGCAGGGTGCTCACATAGTCCAGCGCCTTCGCATAATCAGCAGATAAATTCCCGCCGCCAAGCGCTTTCATCGCAAAAACGCCTTTGCCCTGCGCCGCCGTACGCCGGATCATTTCCGACATCGCTTCTTTGGTGCCGGGGTTTTGTCCTTTGCGGATTCCAAGACTTTTGTAATTGATCAGTGCAAACAGGACGTCGAGACCTTCCAGGGCGGCAGCGATTTCAGCTCCATCGATATGATGGGTAGATAAACCGATGGCGCGCACGTACCCTTTGGCTTTCGCGTCTGCAAGGGCTTGCCAAGCGCCCGCGCGGTTTGCAAAATCTTCGGGCGTCCGGATTTCATGCAGAAGAAAGATGTCGATCTGATCCCGGTCAAGTGCCTTGCGGCAATCCTCGATCGCACGGGTCATTCCGTCCGCATCCCGCGAGAGGGATTTGCTCGAAATCACAGCGTCGCGTATTGCCTTATTCGTATCTAAATCAGATTTTGATGTAAATGCAGATGTCAGATAAGGATACGTTTCATAGTATTCGGCGGTATCAAAAAAATTGATGCCGCGTTCTGCGGCACAGCGTATCAAAGCGGCACCGTCCTCGATCGGTAAATCAAGCTGCGACCGTCCGACAGTCAGCACCCCCATCCCGACCGGAGTAACCCAAAGGCCGGTATTTCCAAGAGGTTGTTTTTCCATAAGGATAGTTTACCAAGGATTCCTCTTTCTTACCACGAACCCGTAAAGTCGTCGAATCTCCCAAATCTCCCGAACAAAATATTTTCCACTTCTTTCGTCCTAAAACGCGCCCAAAACGCCTCCCGTGGACGCTTTCAACCGATGGATTCCATTTTTTTATAAATTAATGTTTAAAGTAAGAATCTTTGGGTATATACATAATATGAAACGATAAACAACTCTTCATTCATTCTCCTATCCTTAACCGCAAAGGAAGCCGCAAGGCTTCTTTTGTTTTTTGGATTCATATTACGCAATAAGATCACAGACAAAAAATAAATTTTTGTGATTATAGTTTCATTTAAGCAAGATTGGGTATAAATAGAGTATGAAATAGCAAACACGTTTTCAGAACTCTCCTATTATAAACCGTAAAGAAGGCCGCTCCGAACCCGGCCTTCTTTGCGTTTTTGCCACGCAGCTTGCTGCGTAATGGCAAAACCGACAGCGCAGGGAGCAGAGCGACCGGAGGAGCGAGCGAAGCTCGCGTTGCGTTTTTGCCACGCAGCTTGCTGCTGAACCAGTTGGCAAAACCGATCGTTTCAGTTAAAATGGGCGAGTGGAAAAAATAATACTTACCCAAACGAATCTCTTTGAGATCACCGATAAAAAAGGCAAAATACACTTCGGGGGTGTTCAATACTGGTTTCCGAAGAAAGGGTACATTCCGCAGGGCGCATGCGGCGCTACGGTTGGGGCCAATATTTTTGGTTATTTGACGCGGACGCAGGGGGATAAACAAATCGCAGAGCCGGGGGATTTACAGCGGAAGGCCGGTTTTCTGGAATTTATGAAAAAAGCTTATCCGTTTTTGTATCCTCGGGCGATGGGGCTAATGGCCGAACCCTTCATGCAGGGCGCGGAGGAGTTTGGGGCCTCGTTCGGTGTACCGATGCGCGCGGAGCGACTGAAAGTACCGATTGGCCGGTCGTGCCGTCCCTCCGCCGAAAAACTTACCGCCTTTATCGCAGAATCCTTGCGACGTGACATACCCGTGGCACATCTGGTTCTGTCGAGCGGACAGACGCCAACACTGGACACCTGGCACTGGATCACTATCATAGGTGTCGACGAAGAAACAAAGATCATCGATTTCATCGACAACGGAGTGCGGCTTCAAGCGGATTTGACGCGCTGGCTCGAAACCAGCATTCTGGGCGGATCCTTTGTCAGGCTTGTTCCTGCTGACGATCCTTCTTCCCGCGCGAACGCATCAATTTCATAATGATATTGAAATAGAATGGCTCCATCCTGCGCGAGACATTTTTCAGTTCGCTGCGTATTTCGATTTTTTGCGGACAGTGCGTTTCGCATTTTCCGCACTGAATACAGTTGGATGCCAGCGCCTTGTCGTTGCGATTTGCGGCGGTACTCGTGATATACATCGCCAGCGAAGTGATACGCCCGTGCGTATAAGAAGCGTTGTGACTCGCGAAGCACGCCGGGATGTTGACGCCTTGCGGGCAGGGCATACAGTACGAACAGCCCGTGCACGGAATCTTGTCCGTAGACTTAAAGATGTTCAGTACCTGCGCATACGCCGAAACTTCTGTATCCGTGAGCATACCCGGCACGGCGTCCTCCGCTGCCTCTAGGTTTTCCCGCAGCTGCGCCG
>BNUG01000121.1 GCA_025997195.1 Clostridia bacterium
GAACGCAGCATGGACGATGCGCAGCTGCGCAAGTACACGTTCAAGGTTGCGCGCGAGGCGAACAAGACCCAGGTCAAACATGCGCTCGAGGAGATCTTCGGCATTGAAATCAAGCAAGTCAACATCATGAACGTCAGAGGAAAGAAAAAGCGTCAGGGCCGAACCTCTGGTACGACGTCTGCGAGCAAGAAAGCGATCGTGACCCTCACCGAGGGAAGCAAAGAGATCGAGTTCTTCCAGGGTCTGTAGGAACCGGAGGGAAATAGATTATGGGCATCAAAAAATACAATCCGACAACTCCGGGCCTGCGCGGCATGACCACCTCGACTTTTGAGGAGATCACCAAGACCACGCCCGAGAAAAGTCTGACGGTCACTGTCAAAAAACATTCCGGCCGCAACGTGCGCGGCAAGATCACCGTACGCCATCGCGGCGGCGGCTATCGTCTCAAATATCGTGTGATCGACTTCAAGCGCAACAAGGACGGCATCCCCGGCAAAGTCGCGGCGATCGAGTACGATCCGGGGCGCAGCGCCAACATCGCGCTCATCTTCTACGCGGACGGCGAAAAGCGCTATATTATCGCGCCAAACAAGCTGAAGGTCGGAGACGCGATCGTCTCGGGCGCGGGCTCGGACATCGTGGTCGGCAACGCGCTTCCTTTAAAGAACATCCCCGTCGGTACGGTCATTCACTGTGTCGAACTCAAACCCGGTAAGGGCGCGCAGATGGTGCGTTCGGCCGGCGCGAGCGCGCAGCTCATGGCGAAGGACGGCGACTATGCTCAGGTTCGCTTGCCCTCAGGCGAAGTGCGCATGGTGCGCATCGAGTGCCGGGCGACGATCGGCGAGGTCGGCAACAACGATCACGGCAACATCAAGATCGGCAAAGCCGGACGCAAGCGCCATATGGGCATCCGCCCGACGGTTCGCGGTTCGGTTATGAATCCAAACGACCATCCACACGGCGGCGGCGAGGGCAAAGCCGGTATCGGCCGGTCCGGTCCGTCCACGCCGTGGGGCAAGCCCGCACTCGGCTACAAGACGCGCAAGAAGCACAAGCCGTCTGACAAGTACATCGTCAAACGGCGCGGCAAGAAATAGCAGGAGGAGAAGGAAAGCATGAGCAGATCACTGAAAAAAGGCCCCTTTGTCGAAAAGAAGCTTTTGGCGCAGATCGACAAGCTGAACGAGGCCAACCAGAAGAGGATCCTTCGCACCTGGTCCAGGCCGTCGACGATTTTCCCGCAGATGGTCGGGCATACGATCGCGGTTCACGACGGCAGACGCCATGTGCCCGTGTATATCACGGAAGATATGGTCGGCCATCGGCTGGGCGAATTTGCCCCGACGCGGACCTACCGCGGTCACGGCGCGGACAAAAGCACAAAGGTGCGCAAGGTCACGAAGATCGACTTTAACGCTGTGACGTCGGAGACGCCGGCCGCGGAAGCAGCCCCCGCCCCTGCCCCGGCAGCAGAGTAGGAAAGGAACCGATACGATATGGAAGCGAAAGCAACAGCGAAATACGTTCGGATGAGCTATATCAAGCTCCAGCCGGTGACGAAACTGATTCGGGGCAAGGACCTCGATGAGGCGCTGACGATCCTCAAATTCACGCCGGGACGCGGCGCGGAAGTCGTCGAGAAAGTTGTCAAATCGGCCGCGGCCAATGCGGAAGCCAACCACGAGATGTCCCCTGACAACCTGTACGTTGCGGAGGTGTCTGCCAACAAGGGTCCCACGATGAAGCGCTGGCGCGCCGGGTCGAAGGGTCGGGCGTTCCCCATACTCAAGAGAAGCAGCCACATCAGCGTGACGCTCAGGGAAAAGGAATAGGAGGTTTCCACGCATGGGTCAAAAAGTCAGCCCGCATGGGCTCAGAGTCGGGATTATCAGCGACTGGGATTCCAAATGGTATGCCGACAAGAAGAACTTCGCCAATTATCTGATCGAAGACAATCAGATTCGCGAATACGTCAAGAAAAAACTCTATGCGGCCGGCATCAGCAAGACCGTCATTGAGCGGGCAGCCGACAATCAGATCAAAGTTTCCGTGATGACCGACAAACCGGGCATCATCATCGGACGTAGCGGCGACGGTGCCACCGTGATTCAGGCGGCGCTTGAGAAAATGACCGGAAAGAAAGTCCGTCTCAACATCGTCGAAGTCAGACGTTCCGAACTCGACGCACAGCTTACGGCGGAGAGCATTGCACAGGCACTCGAAAAGCGCATCTCGTTCCGCCGCGCGATGAAGTCCGCCATCGGACGCACCATGCGCGCCAACGCAAAGGGCGTCAAGGTGGTTGTAGCCGGCAGACTCGGCGGCGCGGAAATCGCCAGAAGCGAAAAATACAGCGAGGGCAATGTACCCCTTCATACGCTGCGAGCCATCATCGATTATGGTTTTGCGGAAGCCGATACGCAGTACGGCAAAATCGGCGTCAAAGTCTGGATTAACCATGGAGAGCGGCTTGAGAAGGGGCTGATGAGCCAGATTCCTGAGGACAAACCCGCACGCGGCGGTCAGCGCAGTACGCGGAATGACCGCGGAGGCGGAGATCGCGGAGACCGCAGGCCCC
>BNUG01000122.1 GCA_025997195.1 Clostridia bacterium
CCCGGCAAGCCTAAACCCACGCCCAACACACGCTCTTTTTCAACGCGGTTACGTTCGATTAAATCGTCTATCATTCGACAAACATCGTTTGTCAGCAGCTCAGACAGCGGCACACGCAACGGTTTTTCACATACCTCAACCAGTACGCCCGCCAAATCAACCAGGCCTACCCGTACTTTACCGTTTTGAAAATCCACGCCAATCGCGTAATACGCTTTGGGGTTGCGGATAAGCATATTGGGCCTTCTGCCAACGGAGTTTACTTCTTCTCCACTGGTGTTTATGAGAACCTTTTTTTGAATATGCGCGTCTATAATCTTAATCACCGTCGGCGCGCTGATTCCCGTCAGCCTGCTTATATCCGCTTTGGAATAAGCTTTCCCATCGGCAAACAAATTGTATATAAGTCTGCTGTTCTCCTCCTTCAGCAAAGAAGGGACAAATTCCGCCATGCTTTTACTCCTTTACGGCAACAATTTCTCAGACGTAAGGTACATCCACGCCTTGTGCTTTTTAAACCCTTCCGCATAGGATACGCCGCACTGTATCCCCCTGAAACGCGCGACTGTTCTTACAAATTCTTCAAAATCCACGCCCTTTTTATCCAACAGCCACTTTAATACCGTTTCATGCCTCCATAGCATTTGAATCTTCACGTCGATGGTGTCTGTTATATCGACGTATTCGTCGGGTGAAAATCCAATTCCTGCAAAAGTTTCCATATAATATATGGGGGTCGTCTTATTCAGCGGATCTTCATTCGTCCTGTAATGAAACATAGACGCCTTCAAGCTGGCATCCGCCGCCAGCTTACTGACCGCCAAAAGATCAGGACTGTAATCATCCGGCGAATGTGTAATAATAACATCCGGCTTTTGCTTTCTTATCACATCCACCAAAGCGCTTTGTACTTCTGCGCTGTTGGCATCTACCTCCAAGTCATTGACGTCCAGGCTAATACACTCCGCTCCGATGATATGCGCCGAAACTTGTGATTCCCGGTTGCGGATGGGCCCGAGCTCCGCCGGCGGAATATCCTCTCCGCCTTTGTTTCCGTTGGAGACATGACAAATTGCAACATGATCGCCTCTTTTAGCGTACTTGGCCAGCGTACCCGCGCACAATATCTCCACAGTGGCAGGATGGCAGGATATTGCCAATACTTTCATAAATTCACCCCCAAGCGCGCTAATACATCGCGCGCGTCGTTAAGATCCTCAATCAGATCATCCTTCAACTGACTTTTCAGTGCCTTTTCCAGTGCCTGTTTATACTCCTTAGCAACCCGCGCCAAATCGGGTATTTTAGGTTCATGAACAATCCCTTTAAAGTTATCGTAATATATTTTGCGCAGTACGCTTTCATCAAGCCCTATACCGCGAATATGCATTTCCCACGCGTCAAACGCTCTTTCGCCCTCAAGAAACGTGCGCATCGCGTCTATCTCATAGCACTTCTCGCCAAAGAATCCGTTGTCGGTGCCAAATATGATTCTATCTTGATATTTCGCAAAAAACTCATTCCACTGCTGCGGCTCGTTTGTAAAATCAATATACATTTCGGTACCCGGCGTGATGTCTATATACGCGTTGTCAAACCTATCCAAAAACGCCTCAAGCCGCGGCCTGTCCACGGATAGGAAGAAAAAATGCGCCAATATCATCTTGAGATCGGGATGCCGAGCCAATACCACAGAAACCTCTTTAAAATAGTTTTCCGGGTGTATATAGCTTCTGTCATAGGTCCAACCGTATTGCTTTGCGATTTCCGGCGCGTTATCACCATCCCAAAAGTTCGCCGGATCTCCCACATGATTCATGATTGGAATGCCTTCTTTTTCAAGGTAGCGATACATAGGCTCAAACGCTTCACAATCAAGCGGCATTTGCAGTTCTTTTCTTACCAATGGCTTGGCGTCATACATTTTTATGCCGTCACACCCCATTTCAATCAATTGTTCGGCCTCCTGCAAATAATTTTGCGTTTGCGCGCCCGCAGGAACCTCTGGACGGTAAAACCCTCCAAAAGAATAAATCTCTCCCTGCAGCAACAATTTTAACAGCATTGAATTGACGTTGTTTGTCAAAAACTCGTCTGACAGGCGCGGCAGGCACTGAATACACATCCCGCGCAAGCCGCTTTGCTTTAAAACATCATTTTGATTAAGCGCCCGCTTCAGCGTTCTTATATGAATGTGCGCGTCAATGATCGGATAGTATTTATGCTCTGTCAGTGCATCGCTCTTTCCAAAATAGTCCATACAAAGCACCTCCCAAACACCATAAATAATTTATTAACTAACTTTATTAATTAATAGTATTCCCTTTTTTTCGCTTTGTCAATGGTTTTGTAAAAATATTTTTCTCATGGGTTGAACGCGAAATGATTTTGGCGGATCGTCCGCAAGTATACGATTTGAGGTTCACTGTTAACTTCCTAAAATTTTACGCCTAACAGAATCAACTGTCTGCAGCAAATGAATGTGGTGGGATTCGAATCTCAGAGTTTTCTAATCTTCAATCTTATCCCGAATCAGTTTCAAGACTTCTTCGT
>BNUG01000123.1 GCA_025997195.1 Clostridia bacterium
AACTCAAAAAATATCATACTTATGGCGTGAAGATGCTTTACAAAATCCTTCGTTTGATATAACATTCAGACAAGAACACTTGAAAATACGTTAAATCAATGTATTTCGTGTGCGCCACAACTCAAAAAATATCATACTTATGGCGCGAAGATGGCACGGCGCGGGAGAGAATGTTATGAATATCATAGGCCGAAGTGAAGAGATAAAGATTTTGGAGAAGTATGCCAAATCGAACAAGCCGGAATTCTTGGTGGTGTACGGTCGCCGCCGGATCGGAAAGACATATCTGATCCGGGAGTTCTTTGACGGCAGATTTTGTTTTCATTATACAGGCTATACCAAGGTGGATGACCAGACGCAACTTGAAAGATTTTCCGCTGCCCTATGTCAATACGGGGAGAAAGAATACGCGCTTCCTCAAAATTGGCATGAGGCTTTTGATCAACTTGCCGCCTTGATTCGTGGCTCTTCCGTGCCGGGAAAAAAAGTGATATTTTTGGACGAGTTGCCGTGGATGGATGCGGACGGATCGGGGTTCTTGCCTGCCTTTGAACATTTTTGGAACGGATGGGGCGCGGGCCGCAAGGATCTGCTGCTGATCGTGTGCGGTTCCGCTTCCACGTGGATCATCCACAACATCGTGAACAATACGGGCGGACTGCACAACAGAGTGACACGGCAAATATATTTGCGGCCATTCACGCTGAAAGAATGTGAGACTTTTTTCAAGCGAAACGGCATCATCATGACGCGATATCAGATACTGGAATGTTATATGATTTTCGGCGGGGTGCCGTACTATCTGAGTTTGCTCGATAGTTCTTTAAGCTTAGTTCAAAATATTGACCGATTGTGTTTTGCCCGAAACGCCCCGCTTCGAAATGAGTATCACAATTTATATTCCTCGCTTTTTAAAAACGCGGAAAACCACATTCTGGTCATCGCTGCGCTTGCGAAAAAAACTGCGGGGCTTACGCGCGCGGATATTGTCGGCGCGACAAAACTGAACAATGGCGGCTATCTGACGAAGATTCTCGGGGAGTTGGAACTGAGTGATTTTATCCGAAGTTATCGGTCGTTCCCAAAGAAAAAGCGGGATCAAGTTTATCAGCTGATCGACTTCTTCACCTTGTTTTACCTGAAGTTCATGGAAGACAGCAGCGATGAGCATTTCTGGAGCACCACGATGGAAAGCGGTATGCGCCGGGCCTGGAGCGGCTATTCCTTTGAGTTGGTATGTCTGGCCCATATCGCGCAAATCAAATCGGCGTTGGGCATATCCGGCATACACACAGACGTTTCTTCCTGGCGCAGCAAAACGTCCGACCCCGGCGCGCAAATCGATCTCGTGATCGACCGTGCCGACCAGGTGATCGATCTGTGCGAGATGAAGTATTCCAATGAAATGTACCCGATCGACAAGGCTTACGACAAAAAGCTCCGCATAAAGCGAAGCGCCTTTGCGGAGGAAACAAAAACCAGAAAGGCTCTGCACCAGTTGATGGTGACGACGTACGGACTGATGCCCAATGCGCACAAAGGCAATGTGCAATCGGAAATAACGATGGAAGATTTGTTCCGGTGATCACTCGCGACCACTGTCATTCCCGCCTATTCTCTTGTCATTCCCGCGAAGCATCCATGTCATTCCCGCGAAGGCGGGAATCTATAACGATAATTCTGCTTTAGATTCCCTCGCATCCTCTTGTCATTCCCGCCTTTTTTCCCGACGCTTTGGCGGCGTTGGAAAAACGGACACGGTAGAGTGCCACGCGCTAAAGCGCTGCACTCACAGGTGTGCGAGGTACAACGGAGCTAAAGCTCCTGTACCTCAGCCAGCGTAGGGAGCGAAGCGACCGTAGGAGTGGGCGAAGCCCACGTTGCGAAGGCGGGAATCTCTGATTTTTGCTTGCAATATTTGTTTAGACCGATATAATAAGAAATAGAAAAGGGCTACCGCATTTGCGTAAGCGGTCTGTCCCGAGTTTAGTCGTTAAGAACCGTCTCTAATTGAACTGACTTTCGACATCACGGACAGCAGCAACAACCTCGTCAAAAAGACACAGCAGTTCACGATACTATAGCGTTTCGATTTTTTCCGCTTACAATGCGGAAACAGGGGGACGCTTTGTTTGTGTAATTGCCCGCTAAAAGGGAGTGCAGGGTAACGATATTTCCTGCAAGCATTTCCATCTCTTCTTCATCATCCGCTCAAAAATCAAAGCGCTTCAATGTCCGCTGCGGAAAGTCCTGTATCCTCGGCAATTTCGTCAATATCACGTCCACGCGCCTTCATCCTGCGGGCGATGTCACGTTGTTTGGCTGCTTCGCCCCTTGCTTCGCCCCTTGCTTCGCCCTCGGCAAGTCCCTCATCCCGCGCGTACTGGAGTTGCGCGATGCGGTCGCGCTGTTCTTTGTCGCGGGCTTCCGCGATCATGCGCTCCGCTTCGTCAGCGCTCATCGTCATGATTCGCCCCACCGTCTTTCTGATGTGCGGATTCTTTCCTGCAAGCATTTCCATCTCTTCTTCATCCTCC
>BNUG01000124.1 GCA_025997195.1 Clostridia bacterium
GATGAAAATCCTATACAGACAGAACGAAACGGCAGGATTCTTTTGTCTTCCTGCCGTTTCAATACTCTCCGATTGTTTCTTCTGCGGATTTACATCGGTAGTTTATTCATTGATGCGATTGTCCTGTATTATAGTGTTATTTCGTGAGCTCGTAAGTGTCGCGGGCGATCACGAGTTCCTCGTTGGTCGGAATGAGGAGAATTGCGACTTTCGAGTCGTCGCGGCTGATGATGGTCTCCTTGCCGCGAACCTTGTTTTTGACGAGGTCAAGCTTGATGCCCAGGTTGCCGAGTTCACTGCAGATGACGTCGCGCATGTTGACGTCATTTTCGCCGACGCCGGCCGTGAAGATGATGGCGTCAACGCCGTTCATCTCTGCGATGTAGGCGCCGATGTAGTAGCGGACGCGGTGGGCGAAGACCCTGAGCGCGAGTTCGGCGCGGAGGTTGCCGTCCTCGATGGCGGCTGCGATGTCGCGGAAATCGCTGGAGATGCCGGAAATACCGAGCACGCCGGATTTTTTGTTCAGGATGTCTAAGACTTCATCGGCCGAGAGACCGTCTTTGTCCGCGATGAAGCTGATGATGGCGGGGTCGATCGAGCCCGAGCGTGTGCCCATGGCGAGGCCGGCGAGCGGGGTGAAGCCCATCGAGGTGTCGATGCATTTGCCGCGCTTGATGGCGGAGACGGAAGCACCGTTGCCGAGGTGGCAGGTGATGAGCTTGAGGTCGGCGATGTTGACGCCGAGCATGTCGGCGGCGCGTTCGGCGACGTATTTGTGGCTCGTGCCGTGGAAGCCGTAACGACGGATGCCGTATTTTGTGTAATATTCGTAGGGAATCGCATAAATGTAACTTTCGGGCGGCATGGTCTGATGGAAGGCTGTGTCGAAGACGGCGACTTCGGGCACGCCGGGCATGAGTTCCTGACAGGCCGCGATGCCGAGTAGGTTGGGTGGATTGTGCAGGGGAGCGAGTTCGATACATTCTGTAAGGGCCGCGATGACCTTATCGTCGATCACGACGGACTGAGCGTATTTTTCACCGGCATGTACGACACGATGGCCGACGGCGCCGATTTCCTGCATGTTTTTCACGACGCCGTAGATGGAGTCTGTGAGCGCGTTCATGACGTTTGTGATCGCATCTTTGTGGTTCTTCATCGGCGTTTCCTGGATGAATTTATCATCGACGTTCGTCTTTTCATGTTTGAGCACACTGCCATCCATGCCGATGCGCTCTACGAGGCCCTTCGCCAGGAGCGTTTCGTTGGTCATATCCAGCACCTGATATTTGAGTGACGAGCTGCCGCAGTTGATTACCAATACCTTCATTTTTTCCTCTTCCTCTCGTAAACATGCGCTCGCGATGGGCGCAGCAGTGAATTGCATAAGTATTATACTGGAAAATGGCGGGGAAACCCATTGTGAAATTGCACGAAAAGTATGAGGGATTTGAGAGAATTTTGTGGGATTTGCGGGAAAGCTTGTGTGAAAAGCGTCACACAAATGCAAAGAAGCGTTGGGGTGCGGGTGGTGTGCTTCGTAGTACAATATATAATGTAACAAATTCCGGGGCGTAGACTCCCTATGGAGAAATCTTTGGATTTGTGGATTTGACTGCAATTGGAACGAGTTTGACTTTATTATGAGGAGGCCAATGGCGACGAACAGAAGCTCCGGCAGGAGTTCGGGCGGAAGTGGAAGTACCGCCCGAAAAAAACGCAGCAGTTCGGGCGCGAAGAGAGACGTAGAGAAAGCGGCTCGCGGGAGAGCGGCGGCGCAAGATCAGGCACGGATACGCAGAGAAATCGCCGCGGTTGTTCTGATCGCCGTTGGAGCGTTCCTCGTTTTCGCTTTGTTTGCACAAGGCACCGGCAAATTCGGTGACGCGATCGATACCGGCGTGACGGGTGTGTTCGGGCCGATGGCGAACGCATTACCTTTCTTCCTGATCGTTTATGGAATCCTGCTCTTTACCGGGAAGCTGCGAATCGCACGCGTGCGCACCATTTTGTTGGCGACGGCGATTTTTCTTCTCTTATGCATTTTCAGGGGCGGCTTTTCTGTGGAAGCTTTATCGGACGGCGGCGCGCAGATCAAAGACTATTCAACCGTGAAGGACGTATTTCTAGCGAGCGCGGACGGCGCGTGCGGCGGTGTGATCGGTACCTATATCGCAAAGGGCCTTGTCGGTGTGATCGGGAAGGCTGGTTTGAATATCCTGACGATCGCGCTTTTGATCATTAGCGGCATCCTGCTCGTCAATATGTCGATCATGAAAGCGGCCGGGAAAGTTCGCGAAAAGCAGCTAACGCGCCGGGAAGAACGGCTGAAGCGGTTGGAGGAACGGCGGGCACTTCTCGAAGATGACGTCTATGATGATCCGAATCTTGAAACGCCCGGGTGGACGCGCCGGTCAAAATCGGAGCCGATCGAAAGACCGACGCCAACGACAGTGAAACAGCGACACATCATCGATGCGG
>BNUG01000125.1 GCA_025997195.1 Clostridia bacterium
ATTTCCTTTTGGTTCCACCTCCTTTGTTTAAATACCTTTATATATACCTTTTCTCTTCTCCAAAAAAGCCGCGGTTCCTTCCTGAAAATCCACAGTGTTGATCAACCACATCAACATACCGCGTTCCATTGTCGCAGCGGCATCCATGCTGCTGCAGGAAAGGGAGTCGTGAATGAGTGTTTTCGCAGCCCTTACGGCTAAAGGAGGCTTAGCGAGGATCGCTTCAACCAGGTTATCAACTTCTGATATCAATTGGTTTGCCGGAAACACTTTATTGATCAGACCGATCCGATATGCCTCTTCCGCATCGATCCTCTCGCCTGTTATGATCATTTCTTTTGCGCGATTGACGCCAATTTGCCTTGGAAGCCGTACGGATCCGCCCCAGCCCGGGAGAATTCCGAGATTTACTTCGGTCAATGCAAATTTAGCACTTTCCGCAGCATATACCATATCACAACAGAGAGCGAGTTCTAAACCGCCGGCAAAACAATACCCATGAACCGCTGCAATAACAGGTTTGTTCATCGTTGTCAGCAATTGCTGCACAAAAAAACCACGTTTATAAAAATAGTCGTACCCATCCCGATTGTTCATTTTTTGCAGCAAGCTGATGTCCCCTCCGGAACAAAATGCTTTTTCTCCTGCGCCCGTCAACACAACACATCGAATAGAAGTTTCCTTAGAAGCAAAGGTCAGCGCTTCGATCAATTCCAATTGCATCGTATCGGTCAGGGCATTATGCATTTGAAGATTGTTGAGCGTAATCCACAAAGCTTCGCCTTTTCCCCCTTTACGATCCATGATGATTTGTTGAAAATCCGACCCGACATGATCCATTCTATCGCCTCCTGCTCTCCTGCCACACATTCTTCCCTTAATAGAGGAAAGGTTGGCTACTCATTTACGCTTATGAGAAACCTAAACCTCACTTATTATATTTATTTACGCAAGAATCTTGCCAACTTTCTTTCGGCCGATAAATGAGGGGGTTTCTGATACATTCCCATGCGTCGCCGCGATTCATTGTCTCGAAACGCTACAGCAATGTTCGTTAAACAAACAATTTTTATCTTGATGATACAGGGATTCCTTACACGACCGCTACACGTAACCAATCGATTTCTGTATTTATCCCTGATTTTTGTCATTTTATTCATTGAAGGTATCTTACTTGGCATAATTCTTGCGAGTTCTGTATTATATATGTTTTTTATCTATGTATTTTGTATTGTTTGAGAGAAACAGAAAGGACAGGTATTTTATGTCAATCAAAGGAAAGGCGGCTATCGTGGGCGTTGGCCAGGTACCCACTGGCAAGTTCCCTGACCGGTCGGCATTGGAACAAGCCATCGATGTATGCGTGCAAGCCATCAATGAGTCTGGTCTCCATCAAAAGGAAATCAGTTACCTCTTACCAACATCTCATTTCGCATCGCCTAGATTTAACACAGATCTTATCTTTTCGGGTATGGTAGAAGAATTAGGCCTTGCCGGCACCTTGAAGGGGAATATGATGTGCTGTTCCGGCGGAGCGAGCTCTTCCATGCAAATGAAAACCGCGGTTGCCTATATCGCATCCGGAATGGCGAATGCCGTACTCTGTTTTCATACAGAAAAAACGGGGACAGGGCTAACAGGGGAAGGCGTTATAGATTTTTTTTCGACGACCGGAATAAGCGGAGATTGGGAAACGCCGTACGGCATGCATTTTTCGCCGATTTCAGGGCTGATCATGGAACGATATATGTATGAAAGCGGGACCACCGACGAAGAAATGGCAGCGGTCTGCGTTTCCAACCGCAATTGGGCGATGTTAAATCCCGATGCCATGTTTCGGAAAAGCCTTACGATCGATGATGTCTTGCAGTCAAAGATGATTTCAACACCCATGCATTCTTTCGAATCTAATATGTTGGGAGATGGGGCTTCCGCATTTCTGATCGTGAATGAAGAACTGGCAGCAAAATGCGAATCACCTGTCTGGATATTGGGAACAGGCTCTTGTGTTACACATTTCACGTTATCGCAGGAACCGGATATCGGCCGTTTCAGCTACAAAAAAGCATCGGACGCCGCTTATGCGGAAGCCGGTATCACGCCGCAGGATATCGATATTTGGGAAATCTATGATTCTTATCCTCAATTCGAACTGATCGGACTGGAAGAAATGGGAGCCTGTAAACGTGGAGAAGCGGGGAAATTATTCTTGACCGGCGAAACGTCACCCGGAGGGCGCTTCCCCACAACGACAAACGGTGGCATGCTTTCTCAGGGACACACGGCAGCAGGCGGCGGCCATGCGATCCTTGTCGAGACATATCGTCAATTGGCGGGTAAGGCAGGCGAACGCCAGGTTCCAAATGCGAAATACGCCATCGAAACCGGCACCGGTGGAACCTACATGGATGTTCAGGTCGCTATTTTGGGAAAGGAGTGTGCATAATGTCTAACCTGTATAACAAACCATTGCCCGAA
>BNUG01000126.1 GCA_025997195.1 Clostridia bacterium
CTGCTGAAGCAGGATCCTGCGGAAGCCGCGCTTGCGCTCGCACGCTATCACCGCAGTTTTGGATCCGGTATCCTGGAAGCCGCATCGGCGTTCCTGTTTGATCAGGAAGGTCTCGTGCCGGCGGAACCAAAGAGAATCAGCCGATTGATATCAATCTCGTATTTCAATTACCTGGATCAGACTGACAAAGAGATCGCGGACATGATCCGCCGGGAGATGGGCCGGCAAGAGTCGAAGATCGAGATGATCGCCTCGGAGAATTTTACCTCTCCCGCCGTGTTGGAGGCGATGGGCAGTGCGCTCACCAATAAATACGCAGAAGGCTATCCCGGACACCGTTACTATGGCGGTTGTGAATATGTCGATGAAGCAGAAAATGCGGCGCTGGCGCGCGTCAAAGAAATTTTTGGAGCCGAGTATGCGAATGTGCAGCCGCATAGCGGCGCAAGCGCCAATACGGCGGTGTATTTCGCGCTGCTTCAGCCCGGCGATACGGTCATGGGCATGAGCCTGGCGGAAGGCGGGCATCTGTCGCATGGAAGCAAGGCCAATATTTCGGGCAAATATTATAATTTTATTTCCTACGGTCTTGCTGCCGGATCCGAGACGATCGACTATGACGATGTGCTCGCGAAAGCAAAAGAGTATCGCCCCAAGATCATCGTAGCCGGAGCAAGCGCATATCCAAGATTCATCGATTTTGATCGTTTTCGGCGGATCGCCGATGAAACCGGCGCCATCCTGATGGCGGATATGGCGCATATCGCGGGTCTTGTTGCGGCGGGTGAGCATCCTTCACCGATCGGCAAGGCACAGATTGTGACTTCTACCACGCACAAAACCCTGCGCGGCCCCAGGGGCGGACTCATCCTTGCGGACGAGGAATACGGCACACGGATCGATAAGGCGATTTTCCCGGGGATTCAAGGCGGACCTCTGATGCATGTGATCGCGGGCAAGGCTGTTTGCTTCAAGGAAGCGCTTGCGCCCACATTCAAGGAATATCAACACCGGGTCGTGAAAAACGCGAAAGTACTTGCGGACACACTGACGGCAAATGGGTTCCATCTCGTATCGGGCGGCACAGACAACCATCTGATTCTTTTGAGTTTGATCGGCAGAGAGATCACCGGCAAGGACGCCGAGGATCTGCTGGAGGAGGCCGATATTACAACAAACAAAAATTCTGTACCCGGAGATACGAGATCGGCCGGCATCACGAGCGGCATCCGGCTCGGGACCCCGGCATTGACAACGCGCGGTTTTGATGAAGAGGATACGCGGAAAACCGCCGAGGCGATCGCACTCGTGCTGAATCATCCCGGTGATGCGGCAAAACGCCGGGAAGCCAAGGCCGTGGTTGCTTCTTTGACGGAGGCGCATCCTTTGTATCCGCAAGGATGAATCCGAAGGAATGAAATACGAGATTGATATCAATCGGCTGATTCTCTTTGGTTCCGTCCGGGACGATCAAGTCTGTCGGCGTATTGCTCAAATTTCTGTTGCTTCAGGCACGGCGGACACTGCCTATTATGAAGTGCAGCGTATCCTTCTTGATGAGATCGGCCGGGGAGAAATCACCGGCAATGTCCTGCAAAACCATTTGTGCCGGCTCATCGCACAGGAGGAAAACACATTTACGCGCATGGCGGAAGTGGGACGCTTCGAAGGGCTGGGGCTTGGGCGCCTTGGGGAGCCGAAACCCGGAAAGCTTGGCACCATAGAGAAAGCGATTTTGGAATTGGCGGAGGAGGAGATTGCTGTCCTGCAACATTTGTATCAATTTCAGTTTCAGCAAAATGCGGCAATTGGCGCAGCCGATGCGGCAAGCGTGACCGGCAGGGCGACCGCCAATCGCCGTTTTGATGCGACGCGTCTGCCTGCCGTAGGTACCGATGATTCCGGCGGCACCTGTACGCCGTCGCGCCGCGAAGCCGTCCATCAGGCGCTGCTGAAGCAGGATCCTGCGGAAGCCGCGCTTGCGCTCGCACGCTATGACCGCAGTTTTGGATCCGGTATCCTGGAAGCCGCATCGGCGTTCCTGTTTGATCAGGAAGGTCTCGTGCCGGCGGAACGTATCGATCCAATCACCTTTGAGGATCTGATCGGATGCGAACATCAAAAACATGCGCTCATAGAGAACGCCTCTGCGCAGCTGCGCGGGCTGCCGGCCAACAATGTGCTGCTTTACGGTGACAGCGGGACGGGGAAAAGTTCTTCCGTCAAAGCGCTGCTCAACCGATTTGCGGATCAGGGGATGAAACTTGTCAGCATTGGCAGAGACCAGCTGGACCGATTGCCGGGAGCGCTGGACGCGATTGCCGGACGCGGCATGAAATTTGAGCAATACGCCGACAGACTTGATCGTCCCGGACGGAACCAAAGAGAATCAGCCGATTGATATCAATCTCGTATTTCATTCCTTCGGATTCATCCTTGCGGATACAAAGGATGCGCCTCC
>BNUG01000127.1 GCA_025997195.1 Clostridia bacterium
CGTACAGCGCAGGCAAGGTCACATGGAGCAGTGTAAGCGTTGCTGCGGGCGCGACCGTTAACCTGACGTTTAAGGTAAAGGTGACCGCAGAGACGGGCACTATATCCAATACCGCATACATCGACGATAATTCGGGTTCAGGACCTAAGGCGACGAACGAAACGGAAGATGAGATAGAAAACCTCAAGACTTCATCTGCAAAGGGCTCTGTTCAGACCGGAGATGAGATAACCTATACCGTCAAACTCGTCAACAAGACGGCTTCGGCAGTAGACTTCGACGCCTATGACGAAATCGACACGACAAAGGTCAGCTACGTTTCGTCCTCGGCAAACCAAGGCGGCACGTACAGCGCAGGCAAGGTCACATGGAGCAGTGTAAGCGTTGCTGCGGGCGCGACCGTTAACCTGACGTTTAAGGTAAAGGTGACCGCAGAGACGGGCACTATATCCAATACCGCATACATCGACGACGGAAGCGGATTCAAGGCGACGAACACGACCACGGATGAGATAGAAGAGGGTGTCAAAGACTTCATAAAGTCAGCGGCTCCGGGTACGTTCACGGCGAACGGTGACAGTATTTCTTACAGGATCCGCTTCACGCTTCCGAAGACGGAAACGCTCGATACATGGGATCATATCCGTATCGCGGACGTTTTCTCGGCCGGACTCGCTTATCAAAACAGCGCGACGCTGAAGATCGGAAGCGGCGCGGCGCAGACTGTGACGCCGGATGCGCCGGGTGTGCCGAACGAACTGAGTTTCACGGTACCGCGCGCACAGCTTAGCGGAGAGGCGAGTGTCGAACTGACGCTTGCGTTCGAAGTGTCGGGCTGGACAAGCGGCAGTATCACGAATACGGCGAATCTGTATATCACGCCGAGCGGCAGTTCTGAACCGGGTACGCCGAACAATACGGACGACGAAACGATCACGCCGAGCGGTCCGCCGACAATCCCGCCTGTGACTGATTTCGCGAAGAGTGCGAGCGGTACGTTCACGGCGGTCGGCGACAGCATCCCCTATACGGTACGCTTCACACTGCCAAATGATGTGAGCGGTATCGGGCAGATTCGTATCGTTGATGTGCTTCCGAATGCGCTGACATACACGGCGGACAGCACGAATGTAGCGATCGGCGGCTCGCCTGTGACGGGTGTGTCAATAGCCGAGCCGGCAGGGAGCGGAGGAACACTTTCGGTCATCATACCGGAGACTGCTATCACGGGCAAGAATGGTCAATTGGTCGAAGTGAGACTATCTGTGGTCGTGAACGAGAACTGGACGGGTGGTGATATAACGAACACCGCGCACATTTATATTACACCAAAAAATGGCACGGAACCGGGTACGCCGAACAATACGGACGAGGAAACGGTTACGCCGGGCGTGATTTACTATCATGTCACGTATTACGGCAACGGAAATACGGGCGGAACGGTGCCTGTGGACGGTACGGCATATACGGCCGGGCAGACAGTCACGGTGCAGGGTGTGGGTACGCTTGTGCGCGAGGGATACGCGTTCCTCGGCTGGGCGACGGATCCGAACGCGATAGTGCCGCAGTATATCGGGGGCAGTACGTTCGTGATCTACGCGGACACGAATCTGTACGCGGTCTGGTGGTTGCTCGCACCACCGCCACCGCCACCGCCACCACCACCGCCGCCCCCGCCGCCACCACCGGATCCGGATCCGGATCCCGAAGAGCCGGAGATACCGCCGACGCCGGAAATCGAAGAGCCTGAGATTCCCGAAGAGGACAAACCGACGGAATCGGTCACGGTGAATGAACCGCGGTTCTCAGGGTTCAGCGACGAAGATCAGCAGCGGCTTGAGCGGCAGACGGGAAATCCCCTCGCTGACCTCGCGGGCGGCAATGTGCCTCTCGGCAATTTCTTCGGGCGCGGCGCGTGGAGTTTGCTCTCCCTGATTCTCTCACTCCTCGCGGTGATCATCTCCGTCGTACTCTTCCTCAGTGCGATAAGGCGCAGAAGGCGCGGAAGCGGGGACGAATACAGGGATGAAACGGACGGCGAGGGCGAGAAGCGGCGCAAACGCAGCAGACTATTCAGGATTGCGGCAATCGTGTTCGGAATCGTAACACCGGTCATCTGGCTGATTCTCGATGATTTGACGCAGCCTATGGTCTGGATCAATCACTGGACGATATTCGTGTTGGCCGCGTTCCTCATACACCTCATCTGTGTTCTTGTCTACAAGGTCAGGCACGGAAAAGAAGAAGACGAAGGCAACGAAAAGGACAACAGCAAACCGATGGCTGTCTGATTCCGCACGAAGACAGAATAACTCTCTAAGTTATTCTTATACCTTTTATATGGCCCTGACGGATATCTCTGACCCCCACAACTGAATCCGTCAGGGTCTTCCGAAAGATTCGGGATGCTGCGGTTCAGGGGTTTCAGGAATCATAGCATT
>BNUG01000128.1 GCA_025997195.1 Clostridia bacterium
CCGAATCGGGGTCGGCTTCGGTCAGAAATTCGCCTTCGACTAACTGAAAATCATAATAAGCAAGAGACTGAGGCGTTACATAAGATATTTCCGTACTTATCGCTTCAACATCGGCCGGTTTATCTTCCCATTGGAAAATAGAAGTACCCATTCGGCCAGTCATAGGCAGTAAAGGAACTAATCCCTCTCCGGTGAGCGTTTCCGTAATTTCCGGTATCTGTTTGATATGATTTTCCAACACGCTTTTGTCCAACTCTTTCAAGCCATACGTATATAATGTGGAAATCTGCAAAGGAAAAAATCGAGCAATTGCATCAAAAGGAATATGCTGCCGATTACCCAAACATGGCCATTTGGAATGCCGAAGAAATATACGACAATTACCTGAAATCGGAAAACGCGCTGATAAAACTCTTGTCGATTGTTTCGGCGGTCTGCCTGCTGATTTGCGTGTTCGGTTTTGTTTCGCTCGTTTCGCTCACTTGCGAAGAACGGCGCAAAGAAATTGCCGTCCGCAAAATCAACGGTGCCACTTCCCGCACTATCCTATCAATTTTCTCGCGCGAATATTTCACCTTGCTGATTATCGGGGCGTTGATCGCTTTTCCTGCCGGTTACTACATCATGCACCGCTGGCTCGAGCAGTATGTCCGGCAAACCGACATTTCGGCATGGATTTATCTCGCCATTCTCGCCGCGCTGGCACTAATCATTATCCTTTGCGTCGGTTGGCAAGTGTATAAGGCAAGTGTCGAAAATCCGGCAGATGTGATGAAGAGTGAATAATTACGAAACAACGTTCAGCGTTAGCTAATTACGAATTGGATAACGCTTGGGCAATGTAGTAAATTTTAGAAAATTTCGTCTATCTTTGCAACAAATTTAAAAATCAAAATTTCATGGAATTAGATGACAAAGGCATTGCAACCGGTGAAACAAAAGAAGAAAAAAAACAGCGCAAGCAATTTATTATTGATTTTTATGGAGAATGGATTGCCAGTAAAAAACCAATCTCGCTTTTCAAAAATATTCGTAATGGATTACGAAAAAAATGATTTTGGAAAAATAAAATTGACTGTGGGCGAGTTGCGGGGTAGCGGACAAAAATTACAATACTGCGTTACGGCAATAGAAAACGACTAAATAACCCTCGCCGTGTCCGAAATAGTTATTTAGCCGTTATAAATTCCGTGTTGCAAAGGTACGATTTTTTTTTGAATTACCATACAAAAATAAAAATTATAAAATCAGCCTCACGCCCAGATACACGAGCGCGGCCAAACCGGCACTGACAGGAATAGTTAAAATCCATGCCCAGAGCAAGTTAATCGTTACGCCCCAGCGCACGGCCGACAAGCGTTTCACCGCGCCGACGCCCATAATCGCACCGGTAATCGTGTGGGTCGTACTCACCGGAATTTTTACGATTTCCGTAATGAATAGCGTGATGGCACCCGCCGTTTCGGCACAGACGCCTTCGAGCGGTGTTACTTTCGTGATTTTGTTGCCCATCGTTTTCACAATGCGCCAGCCACCCATCATCGTACCCAGACCAATCGCCATAAAGCATGTGAGCGGTATCCAGTCCGGCATCGTATCCACCGACTGGATATGATTGGTTGCAATCATGGCAGTCGCAATAATCCCCATCACCTTTTGGGAGTCATTCATACCGTGTCCCAAACTAAACAAACCGGACGAAACCAATTGTAATTTTTTAAACAGATTTTCTGCCTTGTGCGGACTGGTCTTTCGGAAAATCCACAAAACAAGAATGGTGATAATCGCCGAGATAATCATACCAATCAGGGGCGCAAGAAAAATAAATGAAACAATTTTAAGAATGACACTCGAATGAATGGCCGAAAAACCGCTGGCGCAAATTGCAGCACCGGCAAAACCGCCAATCAACGTGTGCGACGACGACGACGGAATGCCCAATCGCCACGTAAGCAAGTTCCACGAAACAGCGGCAATCAATCCCGAAAGAATAATCGGAAGCGTAATAAATTCTTCAAACACCACTTTTGAGACTGTATTCGCAATCCCAAAGCCGGTGAAATAGCGGGCAACGAAAAAAGCAATAAAATTGAACGCCGCCGCCCATAAAACCGCTTGAAACGGCGTTAATACTCTGGTTGTAACAATCGTTGCAATCGAATTGGCAGCGTCATGAAAGCCGTTGATAAAATCAAAAACGATTGCCATCGCAACGACGATAATCAATAAAGTGATCGTATCCATCAGGCGTATTTAACAAAAATCGTTTTCAATACGTTTATTACGCCATTCGATCGCGAAGATATTATGGAGTTGGCCGATAAAGTGGAAGAAGTGATCGATATTATCAATCGCGCGGCGCAAAAAGTGTTGTTATACTGCCCCGACAAATTTCCGGTACATG
>BNUG01000129.1 GCA_025997195.1 Clostridia bacterium
CAGGACAAACGCATCAATTTTCAGTCATAACCTCTTGACAATTTAAAGACATTACGAAAGCCGCCTGATTTCGTGGTTAATTTGTGGTAAAATGTATTACATAGAATGTAATACAAATGTAACAAGAAGCGAGGATGTCATGGCGGATTATCCGGAATGGGTGCTTGCACACAAGCGTAAAGGCACCTACATCAACTTCCAGAACGGCAAATACTATCTCTATGCCGCACATTCTGAACGGATACCCGGCACTGACAAAGTGCGGCGAGTCAGCGACGGGTATCTTGGCCGGATTACAGAAAAGGATGGCTTCATCCCGACCCGGAAGAAATTGACCGGCGATGTTCTAGTATACGAATACGGTCTTTCCGCAGTTGTGATTCCTGAATGCGAACGCATTCGTAAAAGGATGTCGCGCGACTTCAGGGAAGCCGTAGGTTTCGTTGTTGTATCAGGTGCGCTTTCATGTATGTACGGGCGGGCAACACAAGAGGGATATGAATCCTCATGGATTTCTATTCGTTTCCCCGGTCTTGATATGACTAAGAATCCGACAAAGCGGCAGCAGGCCGGATCCCTGCGGGTGGCGCAAATGATCGCAGGGATTCTTGCGAAGCGTTTCGGGGATGAGTATGACGACGCGATATTGCTGCTGCCGCTCGTACACATGGTGAAGATGGGAAGTGAAACGCATCTTGCCAAGATCCCTGCGGGCACCCGGGCATTCATAGAAAAGCACGGTCTTGTTTTTAGAGAGGAGATTTAGTCATGGCAAAAATCGCGCATCCGCTGGTGGAATTTGCGGACATCATCAAAGAAAGCGGCCTTGAATGCAAAGAGGAATTGTCACCCTCAAACAAAGTCGTAAAGCGCTTCATCCGGGTAGCAAAACAAGTGCCGGATGTCCGGATGAAAGGAATGATCGAATATCCTCTGAAAGAGATCCTTCTCATTGCTTTCTTTGCGGTATTGTCCGGTGCGGAGACATGGACGCAGATGGCACAGTTTGGCAAAGCGCGTGAGCCGTGGCTGAAAACGTTCCTGAAATACAAGAACGGAACGCCGTCGCATGACACATTCAGGCGCGTATTCTCTTTGATCGATCCGGGCGTTCTGCAAGGACTTACTGTTGATTTTCTAATGGATAACATGAACCGGATCAAGGCGTCATTAGGAATAGAGAACAAGGGTGTTCGTCTCATCAATGTTGACGGGAAACAAGCACGCGGCACGGGACGGACGCGCGGAGAAAACGGAGCCTTCCCGAATCTGCAAACTCTCAACATATATGACGCCTCGAGCGGCATCTGCCTTTCCATGACGGACATAGACAAGAAGACAAATGAGATTCCTGCTGCGCAGGCAGCGCTGGCGGTGCTCGACCTTAAAGGTGCACTCGTCACCTGCGATGCGCTAAATACACAGAAAGGGACCATGGGGATCGTAGCGGAAAAGAAAGGCGATTATGTCGCCGCGCTAAAGGGCAATCACCATTTGTTTTACACCGAAGTCGATGACTACTTCACGGAAGAACGGCTGAAGGAAATCCGCAGTGACGGCACAGGGTTTGTGACCAGTCTCGATAAGGCTCACTCCAAAGTCGAGCGCAGGAACTACTATCTGACCACCGATGTGAAATGGTTCACAGGAAAAGCAGATTGGGCGAAACTGCGTGCATTTGTGTGTTTTGAAAAGATCATAACCGACCCGGCTACAGGCGGGGTCACAAAAGAGCGGCGCTTGTTTATCAGCAGTGTAAAAGATGCGGAATTATGTGCGGAAGCCATTCGGGGACATTGGTCTGTGGAGAACATCCTTCACTGGCATCTTGACGCGTCTTTCGGCGATGATGACGATATGACCACGGACAGAAATGCCTACATGAATTTCTCTCAGTTTCGGCGTATGGCGCTGGCGATGTGTAAACTGGCACAGCCTTTCATGAAATGCAGCATCAAGAGCATGCGATGGCTGATCGGTCTTGAATACAAATTGGAACTCGGCATGATCCTCGGAACTCTGGATGAAACTTATCTGGAACAAGCCCTTCGTACGGCAAACGAAAAGAAATCCAAAGCCTGAAAATGTGAAAAATCTGAGCGAAATTACCGGACTCGGCTTCCGGCTGTCTTTCGCTTTCCCAAAAACCCTGCATTGATGAAAATCCTATACAGACAGAACGAAACGGCAGGATTCTTTTGTCTTCCTGCCGTTTCAATACTCTCCGATTGTTTCTTCTGCGGATTTACATCGGTAGTTTATTCATTGATGCGATTGTCCTG
>BNUG01000130.1 GCA_025997195.1 Clostridia bacterium
TAGGCTCCTCTGCGAACAACGTAGTAACAGCGAGCATCACGATCACGCGCGACAGCGATGATGCGGATGTGACGGGCTGGTTCACGAACGTGACGGCAGTCCCCGGAACGCTGACAGTAACAGCAAAACCAGCGAGTGTAACTGCCGACTATGCATCGAAGCTTTATGCGGAGGATGACCCGGCGTTCACGGCAACGCCCGACGGATTCTTAGCCGGCGATGCCCCAGCAGCAGACGAGTACACCGTGACACGTCCGGGAGCAGGAACGGATGAAGCAGTCGATCTCTATGAGGATGCGCTTGTTGTGGCGAACAACGGCTACACGAACGGCAACTATGAAGTGAGCTGGCTGACGGGCGACTTTGAGATCATTGTCAACCCGATCTTCAACAACCTGAATGTCGTCATTACGGCGAACAGCACGACGGCTACGTACAATGGGCAGACGCATAGTGCAGAAGGGTTTACAATTACTGGATTGCCGGATAGCGAAGAGTCTGATTATGAGTTTACTTACGAGATCGGAACTACTGACCCGTCCGCTGTAAATGTTTCAACCACGGAAAACGAGGTTGAGTTTGTAGGGATTTACTACAACGGCGTAGATGTTACTGAACTTATCCGCCCGACTATCAACAATGGTCTGTTGACCATCAACAGAGCGACGCTGACGCTGACCTCTTCGGCGACGCCGGGTGCGATCACCAGTGGAGATGCGGCTCCGTCTTATAGTGTCGCAGCTACGGGACTGGCAGGCGGCGACACGCTGGCAACCGCAGTAACCGGTACGCCGACGTTGTCAAGCCCCTACAACGCAAGCACGAATAATGCGCCGGGGACTTACACGGTCGCCATTGGACGGACTTTGACGTCCGCGAATTATACGCTAGTCTTTGCGGAAGGGACGTTCGCGGTCAACGCCGTGCCTACCTTCACGGTCACGTTTGAGGATGGGTTTGGAAATCCGATCGGTACGCCGCAGACGATTCAGCAGGGTGGCAGCGCTACTGCGCCGGCTGATCCGACAGCGGATGGATACACCTTCAATGGTTGGGATGTTGACTTTACCAACGTCCAGACGAACCTCGTCGTGACGGCACAGTGGACGCCTGTCACACCCGGACCCGGGCCCGGACCCGGGCCGGTCATCACACCGTTGGCTCCGGCTCCGGTCGTGGTTCCGGCTCCTGCACCTGCCCCGGTGATCGCGCCGACGCCGACGCCGTTGGCAGTGCCGGAAACGGAAACGGAAACAGCCGCGATCCCGGAAATTGTGACTCCGCTTGTGGTGAATGCCGCATGGGCGCTGCTCAATCTGATTCTGACGATCGTAACGGGACTGATCATGATCATCCTGCTCGTGGCCTACTTCACGAAGCGCAAGGAAGATGAAGAGATCGCGAACGATATCGACCGGGAAGAGAAAGCCAAGAAGCGTCTGGGCGTCAGACTCCTTAGTGTCGCGGCAACGGTGATCGCGGTCATCCTGTTCATCCTGACGGAAGACATGACGCTGCCGATGCAGATTGCTGACAAGTGGACGCTGTGGCACATCGTGATCACGGCGGCGACCATCATCATCGCGATTTTCTCGACAAAGAAGTACGAAACGGAAGACATCAGCGACCAGCGCGCGTAGTCTTCGGAAAGACGCGAGCGGGAAGAGATTCCCGCCTTCGCGGGGATGACAGAAGAATGACGATAGGCCCCGGAGTATTTTGCTCCGGGGCTTTGTGCGAAAGTCGGGCATTATGAATAATATCCCAGTAATGAAAATAACTGGTTGACTTGCCGAGCGGGACGTTGTAATATTACTCTTGATGACGAAAAGGCTTCGCGGCTTCGTGGTTGAAATATGTAAGCGATGGCCCTTATCGGTCATATAAAATTGGTGATATTCAAATCGCGTTCAAGCATGTGGCAAACAAAAATATCAGCGGAATGTCGCCGGTAACGTTGTTAGTTGTGCAGGGCCTAATGGCGCTCGGAAAAGATAATATTGATGAAGGTATCATCAAGAAAATTCAGAGGAGACTAACCGAGAATGACCGTAAAGTACTCTCTGCCGAAACGATTCGTGTACCGTTTTGGATACGGAATGCCATTAACCTGCTTGTAAAAAACGGAGAAAACAAAGCATGAAGAATATCGCAAGAGCTACAAATCAAGAACGCGAAGAATTCTTCGCGATTGCCTCGGCATCTGCAAGAATGCCGGAAGCAGTGATTGAAAAAGATTTTTGGGTATGCTATACGCTCGATCAC
>BNUG01000131.1 GCA_025997195.1 Clostridia bacterium
TTCCATTGCCGACTGCGGGAATCTCAGCCGCCTCGGCCACACGCGCTTTCGCGATCCCAATGCGACCCTCAAGAGCGGCACCGTCTTCACCGCCCGTGCCTTGCAAAGCATACGCACCCGGCGTCGGCAATGGAAAAACGGACGTTGCCTTTGCGGGAATGACGGTGGCGCCGGGGCAAGTGGTTTCAGTTTCGAAAGAGGGTATTTTTGTCGGGACAGGCAAGGGCTTGCTCGTAATCGAAGAAGTGAAAATGCCTGGCAAGCGTGTGATGCCGGTGGCCGACTACCTTCGCGGCAACGCGTTCCCGGGGACTGCGCTTGGGACAGGCTCTGAGTCTACGCTTGGGACCGGCGGCACAGGATCGCTTTCGTGAAAGTACCATTTTCGAAGAGGTTCCTGCTTGCTCACCGTAGGTGACGCACGGAGTGCGGGAATGACAGTACAGGGCAGTACGACAGTACAGGGCAGTACGACAGTACGTGGCAGTACGAAACGGAGGCGGAGAGAAAACAATGGATGACACGAGACGCGGCGCTTACCTGGCGCTAAGGGATGTGGAGGAAAGCAAAGCTTTCTCCAATATCGCCGTCTCGCGTGCGATCAAAAAGACGACTCCGGCAGGCGTACCGTTTCTGCGCGAACTCGTCTACGGCACCCTTCGGAATCAGATATATTTAGACTGGCTCATAGGAAAATTCATCAAGACGCCTGTAGAAAAACTGCCGGCTTCTGATCGGATCCTGCTTCGTATGGGGCTGTATCAGCTGATGTCGATGAACTCGGTGCCGGATTATGCGGCTGTGAATGAGACCGTCGAATTGGCCAAAAAATACGCAAAAGGGCGCGAACGTTTCCTCAACGGCGTATTGCGCAGTTATCTCCGTGAGAAAGATGAAATTGCCTTGCCGTCCGGCGACGGCACCGCGGATAAGGATGTAAACTACCTCTCGGTAAAGTATAGCTTCGCGCCGTGGATCGTGCAGATGTGGATGGATGAGTTTGGCGTGACCGAGCGCGTCGAGTGTTTGCTCGAATCGCTGAATACGAAGCCACGGCTCTGTCTTCGTGTCAATACGCTCAAGACGAACGCAACATCTCTCAAACAACAGCTTGAGCAACAGCAGTTTATGGTAGGCACAGACGAAGACCTTCCCAATCTGCTTTATACCGAAGGCGAGGGCTTGCTCGATACGGATTTATATAAAGAAGGCTTTTTCTCCGTACAAGACAAAGGCTCGCAAATCGTCTGCGAGGCGCTTGGCGCCAAACCCGGCGATACCGTGGCCGATGTCTGCGCGGCACCGGGCGGCAAGTCTATGACCATCGCCGAAGGCATGAACAACCGCGGCAGCATCGCCGCTTTGGATATCCGCGAACACCGGCTCGGTCTGATTGAAGAAGCGGCCGGTAGGCTGGGTGTACAGATTGTCACGACACAAAAGCGCGACGGCCGTCAACCGGACAAAACTCTGGCCGGCAAACTGGATTGTGTGCTCGTGGACGCACCATGTTCAGGACTCGGCACGGCTCGGCGCAAGCCGGAGGTGAAATACAAACCTTTCGACGCTGAGATGCGGGATTTACCCAAGATGCAGTTCGATATCCTAAAAGCTTCCTCGGGCTATGTGAAGCGCGGCGGTACGCTCGTTTATTCCACCTGTACGATCGCCCAGCGGGAAAACGGCAAAGTTGTGGATGCTTTCCTGAAAGACAGCGGCGCGTTTGAGATCGTAGACCGAGCACAGCTTGTGCCGTTTGCAAATGGAACGGATGGTTTCTTCGTTTGCAAGATGCAGCGAATCCATTGAGAAGTGCTTTCATCCGTGCTTCATAGAGAGACTGAGGAGTTTATGGTCAACTTTGGATTTAGAACGGATATCGGCAGAGAGCGGGCGGGCAATGAAGACGCTCTGCTGCTCCTTCCGAAGTATGGGATCTTCGCGGTCGCGGACGGGGTCGGCGGTCAAAATTCCGGCGAAGTCGCGAGCCGCAAGGCGATGTCGGGCATGGAAGCCTTTCTGGCGGCGAATCCGTTATCGGGCGCATCCGAATTATCGGGACGGTACCGTGAAAATTGGCTCAAAGGCTATTTTGCCCGCTGTCTGCAAAGAGTGAACGCGGAGATCATGGCCGCCGCCGCCGCACATCCCGAGTGGGAGATGATGGCCACCACCATCGTACTTGCCTATCTCGATATGGAATCGGTCTACATCGTCAATATGGG
>BNUG01000132.1 GCA_025997195.1 Clostridia bacterium
TCTTGACATTGCTCTTGCTCTTCGTGCGCTTGGGAGTTGTTTGCGCAGCTTCTTGCGCAAGACGCTCCGCTTCGCGAACCGATAGACCATTTTTTGCGATTTTTTCGGCGATTCGAATCAGTTTGCCGTGGTCTTTCACGGCACCCAAGGCATTGGCATGCCCAAGAGTGAGTTCGCCGGTGCGCAGATATTCGACCACATCGGGCGGCAATTTGAGGGCGCGCAGCGTGTTTGCAATGTGCGGCCGGCTCTTCCCGACGGCTTTCGACAAATCCTCTTGCGTCATTCCGTATTTTTCCAGTATCGCTTTGAAGGCCATCGCTTCCTCTACGGTGTTTAGATCTTCTCGCTGCATGTTTTCGACGATCGCAATCAGCGCATTTTCTTCTTCGCTGAGTTCCCGTACGATGGCGGGGATTTTGCGCAGTCCTGCTTTTCTGGCGGCACGCCAGCGGCGTTCGCCTGCTACGATCTCATAGCCGACTGCCGCCTTACGCAAGATCAAAGGCTGTATGACGCCCAAGGCCGAGATCGAATCCGCCAGTTCCTCAATGGCTTCCGCCGGGAAACTCTGTCGAGGCTGCATGGCATTGGGTTTGATCTCATCAATATCGATATACAATACGGAGTTGGCTGTTTCAGCGTCTATTTCTAACGTTTTTTTGGATTGCTTCCCTTTTTCTTCGGGCGCGTCCGCGTCATTTTTCGCAGGTACCGGTACTTCGATCTCGCCGAACAGCGCACTGAGGCCCCTGCCCAACGCCTGTTTCTTTCCCGCCATCAGTTTGCCTTTTCCTCATTTGCCAAAAATTCATCCGCAAATTCCCGATACGCTTCCGCGCCTTTGGAGTGGGGGTCGTAATGCGTGATTGGCAGACCAAAACCCGGCGCTTCCGCTAATTTGACATTTCTCGGGATCACGGTCGAATAGACTTTGTCCTTGAAATATTTCTTGACTTCTTCAACGACCTGGATGGAAAGATTGGTTCTCCCGTCAAACATGCTCAGAATGACCCCCTGCACTTCCAACTCGGGATTGAGGTTTTGCCGGACGAGATCGATTGTACTCATCAATTGGCTGACGCCTTCCAGTGCGTAGAATTCACATTGAATCGGAATCAATACGCTGTCCACAGCCGTCAGGGAGTTGATTGTAAGTAAACCGAGTGAAGGAGGGCAGTCGATGAAAATATAATCATAGTCTTCTTTTACTTTATCCAGAGAGTCTTTCAGCCTGCGCTCTCTTCCCTCCAGTTCAACCAATTCGATCTCCGCACCCGCCAACTCTACGCTTGCCGGAATGATCCAGAGGCCGGGGATACCGGTACTAATGATCGCCGACTCGGGGTCAACGCCTTCGATCAAGACACTGTAGAGTGTCTTTTCCAAAAATTTCTTTGAAATTCCAAGGCCGCTCGTCGTATTTCCCTGCGGGTCGATGTCGAGGATTAGGATACGCCTGCCTTTCAATGCCAGACATGCGGCAAGGTTTATGTTCGTTGTGGTTTTGCCCACACCGCCCTTCTGATTGAATATTGCGATTGCTTTTCCCATAGTGTTCCTCCTGCTCTCTTTGGTCATTATACGTGGTTTGGAGGGAAGGGGCAAGGTGTTTCACGTGAAACAAATATTACATTTGAAACGGGATGTTTCACGTGAAACATGGATGATAATGGCAATATATGGAAATTACAGCGGGACTTTGCGAGGCCTTCCGTCTCTGCGCGGATAGGTCTTTGGTGTTGGGCGCTCTTTCTTTACCAAGTAGAGCGCATGGCCGCGATCCGGGAAGATGTCTGTACTTGCGATTACGCAGGCCTTGGAAGCGGCTCCCAGCAGATCTAGCGCCAGTTCGCTATCCTCGATCTCCTCTTCCTTGCGGACTGTTTTGTAGAAAACTCCGGTTCCTCCTACACGAACCAAGGGCATCGCGTACTCCAAGACTACCGGCAAAGCGGCTACCGCGCGGCAAAGCGCCACATCAAAACATTCACGATATTCGGCTTTCTGTCCTAGGGTTTCGGCACGTACATGCACGGCTGTGACGTTTGAAAGCTCTAATTCTTCCGCTGCATACGCAATGAATTCTGTACGCTTGCGCAGCGCATCCACCAGTAGAAAACGTTTTTCCGGATAGAGCAACGCCAACGGCAAAGCCGGAAATCCTGCACCCGAGCCAATGTCAAC
>BNUG01000133.1 GCA_025997195.1 Clostridia bacterium
TGTTAACTTCCTAAAATTTTACGCCTAACAGAATCAACTGTCTGCAGCAAATGAATGTGGTGGGATTCGAATCTCAGAGTTTTCTAATCTTCAATCTTATCCCGAATCAGTTTCAAGACTTCTTCGTAGGATTTTTCGCTGGCTATAATGGCTGACCAGATTTCATCTTTCCGGATTGCATCACGCTTGTCAAGCAGATTCTGAAGCTCATCTACAGTTGCATCGTGTGATGCCTTTCTTTTTATGATCTTAGCCTGAGATTCTTCGATTTTATGATCCAGTGTTTCGTAGTTTGTTTTCCGTGCCATTTTTGTTTACTCCCTTCCGACGAAATTGACCGCCTGCTCCAACTCTTTTCCGATCTGCACCGCCATATGCTTCACATAAGCTACATCGATACCAAAAGCATTCAGTATTGTTTTCTGGTGGGCGGTAACCGCATGGTCAAGACGGTATATGTTGTCCGTATGCCTGACCACCTCTATCTTTTCAAGCTCACCTATGGCGGCCGGAACCGTCATGTAATTGGGCTTTTTACCCATCGTTCTTATCTCTTCCATAAGGCTGGTATATATCCGGCTGCGTATAATCAATGCAACGAATTCGACAAATATTTTTGCCGCCGCCGAGACATCCGAATGAACCCTGAGACTTTTGTTTCCTAAGTAGGACTTATCACCACGAAACAACTTTTCTGAGTTATCCCTACTCTTGTACAATCCTATTGCCTGTTTCGCAGTCATCTTGTCAGAGGTTATGATACAAAAATAGCCGCTCAGGGCGTTTTCCCTTTCAATGACATCTGTTTTTTCCTCCGGGAACAGGAAAACGCCATTCTGCTCATTGTAATGAAGGATGAAGTATTTATGGAAGATCGACCCAAATTCCATCGTCTGGTTGACGTGCTTCATAAGAAATGTCTTCATCTGCTTTATCCTTGCCGCAAGGTTTGTCCGTTCACTTCCCTCTTTTAGTATGCTGTGGTAAATGTGAAAGTACCTGTCATTCCCATCGTCTTCATAAAGCTTGCTGGTTAGTGTCGTTCCATATACGTCGTAATCGTCTATGTGGTTTTTCCATTTGTTCTCAAATTCCCCTTTGTGGTTCAAAATTAACCCATTCACAAAAGATGCCATCCCACGAACCATGATTACAAAAGGATAGCCATGAGAATCCATGCTCCTGATGTTTGCTTTACTGAAATACCCTCTGTCTAGGATGAAACCTATTTTTTTGTATCCGTAATCTGCAACTCTGTCCAGCATGAATTGCAGTTGCGACACATCGGTTATGCTCCCGGGGTATTTCTCATAAAACAGGGGTTCCTTGTTGTATGTATCGTAGGCAATCGCGTAGTTGAATACAGGCAGACCGCAGCCTTGCTTGGGATGCCCATACTCCACCATCTCTATGTCTCCGGCCTGACAGTTCTTATTGGTCGAGTCATAGGAAATGTAGATCTTTTCCCGATGGTTGCGGCTTGCGTTCCATTCATTCAAAAAACCTACACTCTGGTCATCAGTAAGCGACCTTAGCATGTCGGATATTCTGGAGTCACTATATATCCTCATGTTGTCAGTAAACAGCGGATGGATATACGCATAATTCGGATAATACTGCCCTGCATTGTCCTCTGTTACGATGCTGTAAGCCGCCAAGTCAAGGAACAGTCCAAGATCTTTTTTATTCAGAAGACCGGCGAGAGTTACATCCAGTCCATATTCCCGTATAATCTTTCGTATAACGATCCATGCACCAATCTTTAGGCAACTGCTCCGATTAGTCCGATCCTTTTCCACCGGAAGTTCCGCATCAGGGAAATACTTCAGGAAGTTCTGATTGGGGTACATCATGGAAGGGTCTTCTGCCGACTTTTTCCCAATAGTGGCTCTTTTCGGGTTTGTTATCTTGGTTGTCTTGTCATAAATACGGTCGTATTCATAGTAGATGTAGTTGACCTCTGCTTTCGTTCGGTAGGTGATTTTGCCTCGCTTATCAGGTATTTTTACCAAAAAATCAAAGTACATATGCCTCTCCTTTCTTTAGGTGTAAATACGCCTAAAGAAAGTGTAACACAAAACCCGATCCCATGCAACAAGAAACACACAAAATCGGGCTTTTTCACCATTTATTTGTAGATTTCTTCGTTTAGGCGTAAAACTCAGTAGAAGTTAATA
>BNUG01000134.1 GCA_025997195.1 Clostridia bacterium
GCGGCCGTCGAGAGGTACCCCCGATGGATTTCTCAAGCCAAAACCGCCAAGGGGAACAAAATCGACAGGCGTGGACCACTCCCTTTCATCGATAATGGAATTCGGGAAAGGGGCAAAATCAAAGACTTCCGAACCGGCGATGATGAGCCTAGCCGGGCTATCAATCGTGGTGTTCCCATTATAAACGGTGCCGTCAAGCAGCTCCATTGAGCCAGAGTGCAGCGTCGTCTGATATGTCTCTCCTTCTGTGCCGCCAATAGGAAGCGTGCCTGTGAGATAAAAACTCGGATTTGATGCACTATCATACGGTGGTGTAATCGTTATGGTAACAGCGTCATAAGATGAGTTTGAGCCGTCAAATATTGCGTTAAAATTCGACGCATTGAAGCTTGTGTCTGTGGCTTGTGCCCCGGTTAGCCCCGCCGCCTTTGGCATTCTTAAGGTAAATTCGTATTTTTTAAACTGTTCTCTGATTAGCGATATTGAATTGCTACCGCTTGCAAGGCCATATGCGTCCAAATAATGCGTTAAGGTCCAAGGCTGTCCGGGGGCAACATATTTTCTGGCACCCACTTCATTTAGGGAAATCGTCGTTGCGCCGGTGGTCACAAAGTTTTCTAAGACGGCGCTCGCTTTTTCTTCTGCGTCATTATCTTCGACAGCCTCAACGGTAATAAGGTCTTCCTGCGTCAGGGTGCCGGAGTTTAAGAGATAGGCGGTATCGGCAGAAAGCATGATGTCGATGCCGATGCCCGTAGTATCGTTGGTCAAATTATAGGTCAAAACACCGCTTCTCGGCTGATAGTTGTAGTCTGTAAGGACTGCATCCTTGGCGTAGCTCGCACCGCTAATCCATGTATCGTTCGGTGCGGTGATGGAATTGGTGCCTGTGGGTTCATATACCCAGTCTGCCAGGTTATTTGCAGGGGTAGTATTCCGGGCTCGCATACCGGGTGCCATATAGATGCCCATGCCGGGCTTTGTTATGATTCGCAGCTTCTTGCCTGTAGCTGCATACCCGTAGGTCGCTTCGATATGCAGGATTTGCGGCTGACTATATGCGTCTTGAGATGTGGTAGTAAAGGTGTCGCTTGCTGTATCGAGTGTGGTCAACGAAGCGCCCGCGCCGTAGGTCGCAGTGACCGTAGGAGTGTCTGCCAGAGGTGTGATTTCCCCGAGCGCGCTAATGCCATTCGTTCCCTCAGAAGATTCGGCGGTACCGGGGGCGGGGGTAGCCCCCGTACCGCTCGTGCCGGGAGTGCCGGCCGGATTTGCAGATGTCGTGCCTTCGGAGGGCGTGGAGCCTGTTTGTGCGTCGGCAGGATCGCCCTCTTGCCCGAGAGCGGTCAGGGACTGCTCCGCAGCTGCGGAGGACACCGTACCGGATTCCGGCGAAGCCGTCGCGGAGAACATCATGGGGAAGTATGTTCCCGCCACGAGTGCCGCTATGGTGGCGAATGCCACAGCCTTTGCGAACTTTGAAGTCAATCCACTTTTTTTCATTTGCCCGTTCCCTTTCAAACTACGTTTTCTCTACCCCTATGCATTGTCATGCGTCTGTCATTTATGTATTGCTATTCATCATTCTGCACGAAACCCCTGTCATTCCCGCGAAGGCGGGAATGACAAAAGGAATGACGATACGCACTCAGTCATTCCGCCCCGCATCCTTTTCACATATGCCAAAAAACCATAGTATTCCCCCCCCCCGGTGATTTTGTATAAACATAATTTTGTTTTTTATCTTACCCTATTGTTATGATTTGAATATATCAAATCATGTGTGATTTTTTCGAATTTTATATCTTTTCCCCCATTACATCGTTTTTCTATCAGCTTTTGTCGGTTTTTGTCGGCGATGGAAAAACGGGCAGCAGCACCAAATCATAAGAATTGGTGAAGATTTTTTACAATTTGCTTCGCAAGTTGAGAAGCGCCGTTAAGCGAAGCGAGCGCAAGGAGCGTAGGTGTGAGCCGCGGCGAACACCACAGCGTGGGCGGCGGTGGATTGCAGATAGCGCAAGGAGCGCAGAAATGAGCCGAGGCGAAGCGCAGAGCAGAGCAGAGCAATATTGCCGACGGAAAAGGGTCAGAAAGGGATTTAAAACATGAATATTGGGGGAAAAGATATAAAAT
>BNUG01000135.1 GCA_025997195.1 Clostridia bacterium
CTATGGGCAGCTTCGCAGCGACGCCCCGGACTACGCGGACCTTCTATTTGATTACGCGATTCTCGACGAAGCGCAATTTATCAAAAATCAGACCACCCAAAACGCGAAAGCCGTCAAACGCCTCCGCGCGCGCATGAAACTGGCTCTCACCGGCACACCCATCGAAAACAATCTCGCGGAACTCTGGTCGATCTTCGATTTCATCATGCCGGGGTACCTTTACAATTATCATCATTTCAAAGAGAAGTACGAATCTCTTATCGTGAAGCAAAACGATGAGAAAGCGACTGCGCGCCTCCGGGATCTTGTTCGTCCTTTCATCCTGCGCCGTCTGAAAAAGGATGTGCTGAAAGAGCTGCCGGAAAAAACAGAAACCGTTCTGCGCAGCGCCCTTGAGAGTGAGCAGCGCAAGATCTACCTCGCCGCCTTCGCACAAACAAAGAAGGAACTCGCAGAACGTATAGACGAAGTTTCAGTGGGACAGCGGCGTATCATGGCGCTCGCGGCGCTCACGCGGCTGCGGCAAATCTGCTGCGATCCGGCCTTGCTTTATGAAAATTACAAGGGCGTAAGCGCAAAACTCGAAGCCTGCCTTGATCTCATTGACAGTTGCCTCGAATCGGGTCACCGGATGCTGCTCTTCTCGCAGTTCACGTCCATGCTGCACATCATCGAGAGAGAACTCGAAAAGCGAAATGTGCGCTATTTTTATCTGGACGGCAGCACCCCGAAGCAGACACGCGCCGATCTGGTGCAGGCATTTAACGAGGGCGATGTGCCGATTTTCCTGATTTCGCTGAAAGCCGGCGGCGTCGGACTCAATTTGACAGGCGCCGACATCGTCATCCACTACGACCCGTGGTGGAATCTCAGCGTTCAAAACCAGGCGACCGACCGCGCACACCGCATCGGACAGACACAGAAAGTACAGGTATACAAGCTGATCGCAGAAGATACGGTCGAGGAACGCATCCTCGAACTTCAGGAACGCAAAGCGGATCTTGCGGACAAGGTCATCGCTGCGGGCGGAAACGCCTTCGAAAGCCTGACAGGCACTGAACTCATCGCGCTGTTTGAGGAGCGGTGAGAGGGATTCTGCGTGCCGGGCGGTTTTTGATAGATTCAGAAATCCTGAATTTATTCGTAGACTCAAATAATTTATTATGAAATAATTCGGGCTCTTGATTTCATATGCAAATGACGATATAATACTCCTATAAAATTTGTATATTGAAAGGAGCGTTTTATGCCTGAAATCAGACCGTCTTGATTCGCTCATAAAAAACGAAAGTTTGAGTTCTGAACAAGCAACGGCGTTACGAAATTACAAAAGCGCCCTGGGAAAATAGTAGAACATTGCGGAAGTTTTCATTGTATCCCCAACCAAAAACCACTCACCGAAGTGAGTGTTGTATTACAGCCGGAGTGCGTTTGATGATTCAATCTTTATGCTGAATAATCTTCGGCCGTTTCTTCATGCAGATACATAGGCACGGAATCAATTTGAAGAATCTTTTTCCAGTTTTGTTTTCCATGAAGCTGCCGGATGATTTGAACTACTGCGTTATTTTCTTCAACGCGGTAAAACAAATAGTATCTTTTCACCGGAAGTATACGGATGCCGAGCGTTGCGAGATATTTATCTCTGACGAGCGGTTGGCGATAGGGCATTTGTTCCAGTGAAGCAATCGCCTTGTCTGTATCGGAGAGCAGGGCTTCTGCTGCAGTAATATTCATCAGTTCGTTTGCGATATAAGATGCGTTCCGAACGAAATCTCTTTTTGCAATCTCTGTCACGATGACAGAATACTTCATCTGAATACCTCTTTGCGGACGTCCTTCATGGCGTCTTTGTATGGCTGACTGCGGCCGGCTTCGATATCGGCCAATCCCTCCTCGATTTGCTTATACAAAGAGATGCGCGCGGTTAGTTCCTCATATGCCTCGACGCTCATCACCGTGAGGTCGCCTCTGCCGTTCTTTGTAATAAATATGGGTTCTTTGTGGTTGTGGCAGTACTCGGATATTTCGTT
>BNUG01000136.1 GCA_025997195.1 Clostridia bacterium
AGAAAGTAATTATCAAAAAATTCAAAAGGAATTATTTGATGTAATTGATAACTTTTATACAACCATTACCGGTGATGTAGCACCGTCTTGTATATATCGCTTCAAAGGAGACCCGATTAACGATAACGACTTGGCGGAATATGTAAGAAGTTATGTTTGGAAGAAAAAATAGTACGCTTTGTAGACCGAAAAGGACAGGCTAAACAATGACTAAACCCAGTTCTTTTCACGCTTTAAGGAGGACATTTTTATGAGAACCGCAGCATCACCTTTGTTCATCATGCTGTTTTCAATTGCTGCTATATGGAGGGGACTTGTCGCCTTTTTTCCCGCATTGCGTACTAATAAAAGAAAAGAAAGAAAACCAATCCCCAAAGCACATGGCATTTTTTATCTAACCGCAGGACTGTTAGGCTTTCTTTATTCCTTATATGTGATATATATTTTTGCCGGCGGGACTCACGTAATATTTCCTATTGCTAATAAGACACTATTTAGAAGTGCAGATGTCGTGCTGATTGTTTTTTTAGTTGCCCCATTTTTCCTGCGAATTATTATAGGTAAGAACAAAGCTAAGAACGATACCTAATGAACAAATTGAGGCAGTATCATATTCGTTCGTAGGATTCGCGGATGGTCGCTACCGCACAAAACGGTTTCGTTCCCACCCCGGCGCGAGTATACTATTGATAGCAAGGAAGTGAACAGGAAATTATCCGCTAAAGGGAAAAAATAATGAACGCAATAGATGATATAAAGAAAATACTGCGCAATGCGGATTTTACGCAATTCAAAGAAGCGATATATGATTACAACATTAACGAGTTTGATAAATTTGGGAACAATATACTTCACTACTATGTATTAAACAGTAAAGATATTTCGTTAGATTGCAGAGAGGTTATTGGGTTCTTATTGAGTAGTGGTATTGATATAAACACAAAGCAACCCTCAGGGCAATTTCAGCGAACGCCCCTGCAACAAGCGGTTGTTATGAATCTTAGAGATATTTTTGATTTCCTTTTAACTAAGGGAGCTGACGTAAACGCAACGGATAGAAATGGGAATAGTATATTGAGCAATGCGGTATTCAATTATTTGAAAGACAAACCGAATTATGAATACTATATCAATAGCTTGCTTGAATACGGCGCTGACCCTCATAAAGAGAATAATTATGGGCATTCGGCTTATGCATCGGCAAATCAATATGACAATTCCGATGTTCGAAAGCTATTTGTAAATTGTTAAATTCTCGGCGAGAGTATACTATTGCTATCAGAGAGCGCACGGAAATTTACAGGTGAAAACCAGATGAAAAAAACAATATCGCTCATAAGTGTTTGGCTCATCCTATGGGGCGGGGCTGCTGTATTTGTCTCTTACCTTTACAAAGAGGGTACAATGTATCCCGCAGAGTTGGTGGGACCTGAACGAATGAGGGATACGATGTATGCCATTTATGCCATTGTCAGCGTTGCGATGGTTTTTTCTGTCATTTGGATTTTTGCATGGCGGGCATATTGGCGCAATCAAGGGCACTATAACAGTATCGCCGAAAAGCAGAACAGTACCGGTTCAGCGTTCTCGTGTCCGCTTTCACTAACAGGAGACATATTGAGTATCAACCGCGGATTCTCTGTTCAGACAGTCGATTTGCGTGCGGTTCGTTGGATACACATGGGGATTGCGCTCATCAATAGTGGTTGGACCGGAGCTTCATCGGTTCTTGAAATTCATTATATAGATGGAAGAAAATCATCATTTCTCATCCACAGAAGAAAATACAGTTCGTCCGTAGATGAAATCATAGACACTATTGTGGGAGTGTGCTAAAATTTTCGACAGTTTGCTAAGATAGAGAGGGACTGCTGGCTGTCCCGGAAATCGGAGGCAAACGAAATGAGTAAATCGAGACAGAAGTACGATGAGGAATTCAAAAAGAATGC
>BNUG01000137.1 GCA_025997195.1 Clostridia bacterium
CAAGTACTCGGAGAAACCGGGGATCTTCAGAGCGCCCAGAACAGTGGGAGACGCCGGATCCGAGAGATCCACGGAGAACAGCGGATCCGTCTGACGGAAAGTCACGAAGTAGCAGGTGTCCCCCATAAAGCGACAGGAATAAACCCGTTCGCCGAGCGCGAGATTCTCGACACGGCCCAGGATTTGCAGGGAAGCGTCCAGCGTGTACAAGGCGTTCCCTGTTTCCGACGACCCCCGCGGCACACGCGCCCAGTCGCTTTGCGAATACTGCCGGTTTGGGGTTCGGTTTTGGAAGTCGTACCAGGTGCTGCGGTCATCGGTCGTCACGAGCCGAAGCACACCGCCGTATTCATCGAGTGAAAACTGATTGAGCGTACTACCGGGCACTGCCGCCGACGCCACGATCTCGACCGCCCCCCCGTTCAGCGTCGCTTTGGTCAGGACAGTCTCGACCTTGGAGTCATACCGCATGAATTCCCCGGCCGGCGTTTCTTCGGTGCTGTAGTTCGTGCGGGCAAAATACACCGCATCCGTGCTGCAGTACACGGTTCCGGACTCTCCGTACACGGACTTGGTCGAGAGAAAGCCTCCCGTTCCGGCCGCGTCGATCCCGGAAACCATCGTGTAGGCCGGCCAGGCGTCACCGATCGGTAGAATGATATCTTCGGGCGCAGGCGTCAGCTGCGCGCCGTCTTCCGCATAGAGCGGGACATACGTCCGGGGATCGTCCTCGTCGATTTGCGAAAGGTCGCCGCCATAATAATTGGTGATGAGATAGAGATAGCCGTCGATCATGCGGCTGTCACGATAGTCGCCGCTCTGCGAAAGGGTATGCAACAACTGCGGGGCAGTCTTGTCTGTGATGTCATAGATGTCAATGGTGGTGTCCGTATAGTAACCACCGATCGGGTAGGCGATGCAAGTTTGATTTTTGTAGTAATTGCTGCCTGCGATGCCGGATTCGTTCTTGTCCCGCGGTACTGCGGCGTCCTGTGGCGTATCCTCTGTTTCAGGGATTGGCGCGGCAGGTTGTATGCGCGCAAGAGCATCCGCGTTATAACCGTGACGGATTGCGATCAGGCGGTCTCCGGCAACGTACATTTCAAAATAGACCTGCCCGTCGTCTACGGTCGGCTGCGGAATCTTGGCGGCGAGACTCATTGCGTCTGCACCCGCCTTCACGATGAAGAGATCGTTGCTGTTAATGCCGTAAATATAATTTCCATCCGTCTTGACGATATCCGCTTCATGCACACCCAAAACTTGCTCGTTCGTACCGGAAAATGCGGGCGTGTCTCCCTCAGATTCTGCAGATTCGCTCGGTGCTGCGATTTCCCCCTCCGGGACGGGAAGCATTGCGGAAGCATCATCCTGGTAACCGCTGCCCGCTGTGCCGGTTTCTCTACCGGGGCCACTGGAGCCCGCATCCCCTGTCGGAGCGGAAGGCGTCACATCCCCGGGGATCGGCGCGGCTTCTTCCGCCGCCGGTGCCGGTATTTCCGGTGTATCACCGCCGGCCATCGGAATAAGATCACCGCCACCGAAGCCGCCCGCCAATTCCTGATGTTCCAGATAGGATGAAATTTTGCCATAAAGGTTCGCGTACCCATCCCCTGCGGTTTCCCAGTTCGCCGATTCCAGCGTCGACGCCGCTGCGGGCGCCGCCATCGAATCTGCGGCGGATTGCGCGCCGCCTCCCATACCCATACCGGGAAAAGGGCCGATGCCCCCTACGAACATCACGCCAAAGACAATGCAGACGCAGGCTGCCAGCGAGACAAGTGAATACAGCGCGCGCCGATTACGACGTTTCGTCTGCGGCTGCGGATTCGCCGTTTCGCACGGTTGCGCAAGCTCTGTCGCTTCCTCATTGCGAACCATAAATGTAGAGGCCGGAGGCAATTCTCCGTCCAATCCCTCATAAAAGGCCAGATCCGGGT
>BNUG01000138.1 GCA_025997195.1 Clostridia bacterium
ATCCCTTTCAAAAGAAACACCTCCTACTGTCTGCTGTCATTCTGCGCCGCAGGCGCAGAATCTATTATTATGACTCATTACCGCACACCGGATTCTTGGGATTCGTTGCGGAATGACAGCGCCGGTATTTTTATGATAATTCCGTCGTCGAAATCGCTAAGTCTGTCAAGCCTTCGGCGCGCGGTGAGATCGAGATCACGAGCGTGAACAATGAATATTTGGCGCGCGGTGAACTCAAAGTCGAGTTGCTTGGACGCGGCATGGCTTGGCTCGATACGGGTTCGCCTGTGGGACTTCTGAAGGCGGCGGAGTTTGTCGAGGCGATTCAGTCCCGGCAGGGACTTTATGTGGCGTGTATCGAAGAAATCGCGTGGCGCAGGGGCTTTATCGGTGATGAGGGACTGCGTGCGGTGGGCGATGAGCTGTCAATGACGGAGTATGGGCGATATCTGCTGTCGCTGTTAGAAGGGTAATGGGTAGCGGTAAGACGGTGGAATAGATTCTGCACCTGTGGCGCAGAATGACAGAGGTGGCGAATCTTTATAGATTCCCGCCTTCGCGGGAATGACAATTGTGAATGATGGAGAGGTGCATATTATTATGAAAATTTTAGTGACGGGCGCGGCGGGTTTTATCGGAGCGAATTTTGTTTACTACGAATTGGGACGCTTTCCGGATGATGAGATCGTCGGATTGGATGCGCTGACTTATGCCGGGAATCTCGAGACGCTGGACGAGGCGCTGAAAAATCCGAAGTTCAAATTCGTGAAAGCGGACATCACGGATGCGGCGGCGATTGATGCGCTGTTTGCGGCCGAAGCCTTCGATCTTGTAATCAATTTCGCGGCGGAGTCGCATGTGGACCGGTCGATCGAGGATCCGGGCATCTTTTTGCGCACGAACATCCTCGGAACACAGGTATTGATGGACGCTGCCCTGAAATACAAGGTGCCGCGCTACCATCAGGTGTCAACCGATGAGGTTTACGGGGATCTGCCGCTGAACCGTCCGGATTTGCTGTTCACCGAGCGGACACCGATTCACACGAGTTCCCCGTACAGCGCGTCGAAGGCTTCGGCGGATTTGCTGTGCCAGGCATATCTGCGGACCTTCGGGCTGCCGGCGACGATTTCGCGGTGCTCGAACAATTATGGGCCGTATCAATTTCCGGAGAAACTCATCCCCCTTATGATCGCCAATTGCCTGGCGGACAAACCGCTTCCGGTGTACGGCGAGGGGCTGAATGTGCGTGACTGGCTTTATGTCGTAGATCACTGCAAGGCGATCGATTTGGTTGCGAGGTCGGACCGGATTGGCGAGGTGTACAACATTGGCGGTCACAACGAGATGACGAATATCGACATCGTAAAGCTCATTTTGAAAGCGCTGGGCAAGCCGGAGTCGCTGATTACTTATGTCACGGACCGCAAGGGGCACGATATGCGTTATGCGATCGACCCGCAGAAAATCACGACGGATCTTGGATGGGCGCCGGAGACGATGTTTGCGGACGGCATCGTGCGCACGATCGACTGGTATCTGACCAACCGCGACTGGTGGGAGCGCATCACGAGCGGCGAATACCTAGCGTATTACGAAAAAATGTACGGGGATCGGTAACGCAACGGGAATGACAGGGAGGCTAATCCTCTTCCGTTATATCAAACATGCCGAGATCGTCTGCGTACTGTTCGCCTTTGAGCATATCGTAGGCGATCATGTTGTAGTCGGCCAGCGCTTTAGAATTTTCAGGCTCTCCGTTTTCGTCAAAATACGTCGCCGTCACGATTGGCGCGTTCTCTTTCACGTCGTCGAGCAGATAATACCAAGGTGGTTTTTGCAGATCTAGGTAGTCAAACAAATCGGTTGACACGAAATTTGGAG
>BNUG01000139.1 GCA_025997195.1 Clostridia bacterium
GACGCATGATCGAGTAGACTCGGGGAATTTCACCCCGAGACCCTCACGGAACCGTACGTGAACCTCTCGATTCATACGGCTCTTGTCATCCAACCATTTCCCAGTGCGCAAACAAATTCTTTTGGCGTGTTCGGACTTGCCATATCCACACCTTCGCCTTCTTCCATGAGTCTCGATGTTTGTATTTTCTTCTGACCCATTTCACAAGGCAGTCATTGAAGTACCTCATTAGTTTAACCACTTCGGAGCGGTAGAAGTGACCGTAATAGTTAATCCAGCCTCTCAACTTCGCGTTGTACATCTTTGCGATGTCTTCTATCTCCCATGTGGTTTTCAGTTGTAACTTCCATGACCGGATTTCTTTCCTTATCCGTTTCTTGGATGCGTCGCTTATCGCCGGCAAAAATGATGTGAACACCTCATTGTGCTTGTCTCGCGCTCCTCGTTGCCTGAAGGTGTACCCGAGAAAATCAAACTTGGTTTTGTCGTGTTCACCTTTCCTTTTGCACCGTCTGCAATATACGATTGCAGTCTTGTCGAGGTTCAGTTCCAATCCACACTTCTTTAGTCTTTCATTCAATTTGTCCCTTAGAAATTCAGCCTGTCCTTTGCTCACGCAGTGCATTACTGCGTCATCTGCATATCTTGCCCATGGTATTGCCGGAAATTCATCCGCTATGTATTTATCCATTGCATAGTGCATGAATAAATTGGCAAGTACAGGACTGATTACGCCTCCTTGTGGTGTACCCGATTCTCTTGGTTTTACAGTTCCGTCTTTATCCTGAAACGGCGCTTTCAGCCATCTCTCGATGTAGATTTCTACCCACCGCTGTTTCGAGTGCCGTTTTACAAGTTTCATGAGATATTCATGGTTGATGTTGTCGAACATTCCTTTGATGTCTATTTCTAACACCCAGTCTCGTTCCCAACATCTTTTCCTTGTCACAGCGACTGCGTCAATGGCGGATTTGTTTGGTCTGTATCCATATGAGTCTTCATAAAAGATTTCTTCCACTCCCGGCTCGAAATACATTCTCGCTACGGTTTGTGCAATTCTGTCTTCTACTGTTGGTACGCCGAGGATTCTTGTGCCGCTGTTTTTCTTCGGTATCGACACTTCTCTCACGGGTTTGGGGAAATACGTCCCTGATGACATTCGGTTCCAGAGTTTGTATAGATTATCTTTGAGGTTTTCCTCAAAGCCTTCTATCGTCTGCCCGTCGATACCGTATGTCCCTTTGTTTGCTTTCACCTCCTTGAATGCGTTTACAAACGCCTTCTTTGAAATAACGAATGGTTTTGTTTTAGCCCTTTCCAATAAGTTCCTCCTCCTTCGAGTTGTCTTACCTTTCGTGACTGCGGATGACCCGAACCCTTCGCTCCGGCTCCATTACAGAGCTTTCTTCACTACTACGATTCGGTCTGCCCCCATGACTGCATTGGTACTCTCACCTCATGTTTCCCACACTTGGTGTACTCCCTTAGCATCAGCCCGTGGGTTCCCACGTTCCGTATAAATGCCTGAATCAGGTTCATGCCACCTCTGCGCCGCCCACCGTCCGAGCAGTAATCAGGTTTCCCTCGGACTTATCCCATAGCAACGGTTAGACCATGGTTTTGATGGAGTCTAAATGTATCGACGCTTTCGTAAGTGGTTCACATGGTCGTTCATCTCCCTGAATCGCACCTGACATCTTCTTTGATGCCTTTTCCTTGTTGCTCAACACCTCGCCTTTTGAACGAAGCACCACAAGGTGGTTTGAATCCTCCGCCTGCACGGCGAATTCGGCGGGTCTGCCGCCATCATCTCTACAGCACAGCTACATCTTGTTATATATCAAGTGCGCTTCGTGGCGCACAACCGTCCCCTTTTGTC
>BNUG01000140.1 GCA_025997195.1 Clostridia bacterium
CGGCTGGCTTATGATCCCGGGAACCAATGTCAACTACCCTGTCATGCAGACGCCACAGGAGCCCGAATATTACTTGTATCGGGATTTCCATCAAAAAGACGCCCCCTCGGGTTCGCTGTTTGCCTCTGAAATCAGCAATGTGAACAAGCCGAGTGACGCCGTCATCATCTATGGGCACCGTATGAAAACGGGGGCGATGTTTGGCAATTTCGGCAAACTGACCGAGGAAGATTATCTCGCCGATCACAACCGCGTGATTTTTGATACCCTGACAAACCGCAATGAGTACCGGATTTGGTGCGTCTTTACGGAAGCCGTCGGCACCGGGAGCACCAATGAGTTCCAATATTACAATTATAGTGATTTTCAGAATGAACAGGATTTTGCAAATTTTGTTTCGCGGGCAACCACGCTCTCCAATGTCATGGATATGGACGCCGCGCCAAAATACGGCGACAAGATCCTGATGCTCTCTACTTGTGAATATACGCATGAAAACGGCCGTCTGGTCGTGATAGCGGTACAAACCTCCCCGGAGACTATAGCAACGGAATAGCCTAGCCAAAGGAGACTCTATTATGAATACCAATAAAAAACTGACGCTGAACATCAATGGTACGGATCGGCTGTTTGTCTGCGACCTCGAAAGCGACACCCTCGCTACCGTACTCCGGCGGCTCGGTTTCACGGGTACGAAAGTCGGCTGCGCCACGGGAGTCTGCGGAGCCTGCACCGTGGTCATGGACGGCGCGGCGATACACGCATGTACGCGCAGGATTGCTTCGGTCAAAGAAGGCACGCATATCTTGACGATCGAAGGGATCGGAACGCCGGAGAATCCTCACCCTCTGCAGATCGCTTTTTTAACAAACAATGCGTTCAGATGCGGTTTTTGCACACCGGGCTTCATCGTGTCAGCGTATGCGCTGCTTGGGAAAAATCCTTCGCCAAGTCGGGAAGACGTACAGCAATGGTTTTTGAAACACCGAAATCTTTGCCGCTGCACAGAATACAAACCGATCGTGGATGCGGTCATGGAGGCGGCGGAGATTTTGCGTGGCGAACGCTCCGTGCCGGAAATTCCGGCGGACGCGGTGAACGGCCTGGCAAAAGTCTGCGGTGAGTACGATTTCGTCTGCGATGTTGCACTCGATATGCCCGCAGAAACATTGCACGTCGCTCTCGTGCAGCCAAAAGTGACGCATCACGCGCGCGTTGTCAAAATCAACAAGGATGCCTCTGAACGATCCGATGGCGTCTTCAAGATCGTCCTTTTAGACAAGAAGGAAATCACGAATTACGGCGACGTTGTCGCGTTGGTCTGCGCAGATACCAAGCTGCATGCGCGCGAAGCGGCCGCTAAAGCTACCGTTGTCCTCGAAACCTTACCGGAACGCTTTTGCCCCGTATCAGAGCCGAGCCGTTTGTCGATCGAAGGCGGCAGCGCACTGGCTTACCTGGACGAAAACGGAGAGATCGCGGTTTCCTTCACACCGGGCGCGGGCTCGGATCAACTAGCCGAATTTGTACGAACCGCCTGTCAGGCTACAGGCGGCAGGCCGGTTTCCCTATCACCGTCCTATAGCGAATACCTTGCACTGAACGGGATTCCGCAAAACAATCCGCTGGCCGCCGGGATTCCTACGATCGCGCAATTATGATCCTGAAAAAATTACAGAATAATGTTAATTCATTTTACAATTTTAGAAAATTAGTGTATATTTAACTCATCAATTGGGGGCGTATGCCTTTTGCATACCAATCAGCAGTAGTGAACGGGCGGGCAGAACCTTGTGTGTGAATCGCCCGACACACCTTATAAGCCGATGATACCACACCGTTCTCATA
>BNUG01000141.1 GCA_025997195.1 Clostridia bacterium
CGTTGAAAAAGTCGCCGCTCACAATCCTGCGATCGTTACCGCCGACTAAACGGCAAAGGATAGCTGTTCGACCTCATCCGCTTGAAGTTGCTTTCGAGTTTCTTTTTCCCATGAGATGTCATCCGTCAATCTGTATCTGGAATATCGAAATCCCGGATATTGTTCAATATGTCCGCCATTCATGTGGGCAAGTATTGTATTACCGATTGCTTCACCAAGTTTGATAGGCACAGCGTTCCCGATTTGTTTATATTGATCAAGCATGGAACCGCATATATCCCAAGTCTCAGGAAAGCCCTGAATACATGAGTATTCCTCTACACTAAGTGGTCGATCTTCAACTGGGTGTCCAAGGTCTGTTGCCGGCATTGCAGGATGTGTGACAAGCGTCGGAGACGGTTTGCTGTATGAAAGTCTGCGATAAAAACCGGTCTTTCCGCCACCAAGTCCAAATGAATTCCCCATCGCTTCTTTTTGTAATTCTAAGGGGAGGTTCTTCCAGTACTGTCCTTCGGAAAGCATCCTATAATATTTAAGACGGCACTCAGGGAAGTCTACATGATGATGAATCGTATCGTCAGACAGTCTCGATAATGCATCGCCCAGTGTTTTCCATGTTGGCAATCCATATTTGCCGTCTTGAGCGTTTGTAGGCTTAATGTATGGTACTCTCTTCTTCCCAAGACTTGCAATGATAACAACACGTTCTCTGATTTGAGGAGCGCCAAAATTCGCAGCATTGTATAACTCAAATGAAACGGTATATCCTGCGGAGCGAAGCCTGTCAATAATATGAAGAAGTGCCCCACCTTTTATTGGCTCGATACCGGCATTGATACACTCGTCATAGTTTAATGTTTCGGAATAGGGAAATGCCGCAGATAAAAGTCCTCGGACATTTTCAATAACAACATAGCGAGATTTGATGTCTGACACGATGTCGAGATACTTCAAAAACACATTTCCTCGATTGTCTTCAAACCCTTTTCTGTTTCCCGCTGTGCTGAATGCTTGGCAAGGCGGTCCCCCAAAAATAACATCGACCTTGCGATTTTTCGGAATTTTGGCCAATTCAAGTATCTCACCGGCGGTATAGTTATTGATGTCGCCAATTAGCGCAATGTCCGGATTATTCTTATCAATAGTCATTCTGCAGGCTTTGTCGAATTCGCAAGCGAGAAGTGCTTCAATACCGGCATTCTTCATTCCGATATCGAGCCCCATCGCGCCCGAAAAGAAACTTAATGCGACTACTTTTGGTATGTCGTCTGATAACCGGGCGTGATCGTCAGGTTCGATGGTAACATCGAATTCGCTGATATACTTATCAAGCGCACTTGATTGTATTATCCATTGCTTCCCGACCATTTCAGCGTCTAATTCGCCTTTACGCAAAATAGTGCGAACTTGTTGGTCAGATACTTTTAACTTTTGAGCAACATCGTGAACTGACAGCATTATGGTATCCCCATTCTTTCGAGTGCGAAATATTTTATATACCCATTATACTACCATAGGGTAATAACGCAAGGGAAAGTGCTATACATATGCAAAAGCAACGCTATTTCATCTCTAGCAACTTGCGGATATAAGAGTCTACACTGTGTTCATATTTCCATAGCAAAAACTCTGCTCGCTCCTGCAGTTCCTTTATGGCATCGTTCGCATCGTCTTTTGCAAGTTTTTTGTAGATATTTAACCCGTCAGTTCGGATTTCAGATCCCGGCACGATACGTTTCTTTGAAAACGCTGTCAAAGCATCGCCATTGACCTCGTTCAGAATTTGCATCCGGGCGAATTTCGATTTCCCTGAGTCTGCGAGTGAGACAGACA
>BNUG01000142.1 GCA_025997195.1 Clostridia bacterium
GGTTAAAAGTCCGTTTTGTCGTAAGGGGCAGCGTGATCGCAAAATGGTATTCAGAGAAATCACCTGTATTTTTAAAATGAATTTTAAAAACTTGTTGAATCACGACGGTTTTTAAAGTATGATTCTGGGTGAGGTGTTAATGATGATGATACGAGAAGCTTATCTGGATATGCTGCGCGGCAGCAAAAACAGACAAATCATAAAAGTAGTTACAGGAATACGGCGCTGCGGCAAGAGTACTGTACTCGAAATGTTTCAGGATGAACTGAAAAAAGAAGGTGTGACCGATGAGCAAATTATCTCTGTGAATTTTGAAGATCCTGACTATGACGATTTAAAAACGTATAAGGCGCTTTACGATTATATAAACTCGAAATTGCAGCCTGACAAAATGAATTATGTGTTTCTCGACGAGATCGGATTGGTAGAGGAATGGCAAAAATGTGTTGACGGTCTGTTTATCAAGAAAAACTGCGATGTGTATATCACAGGATCGAATCGTTATATGCTTTCGTCGGAACTTGCTACGCTGTTATCCGGGCGTTATATTGAAATCGAAATGCTGCCTCTTTCGTTTCGTGAATATATTTCTTATGTTGGAAATGATGATCTCCCGAAGAAATACCGGACGTACCTTGAAAACAGTTCCTTTCCCTATTTGGTTGATGTAAGTGACAGGAAACAGATCCGGGCTTATTTGGATGGTCTGTATCATACAGTCTTGCTGAACGATGTCGTTGCGCGCAAGAAAATTGCGAACGCGGCGATTTTGAAAAGCGTTACGAAGTTCATGTTTGATAACATTGCCAATATCACTTCAATGAACAACATCACAGAAACCCTGAATGCCAATGGCAGAAAAATCTCTTTGCCGACAGTTGAAACGTACATCGAAGCATTGTGCGAGTGCTTTCTGCTGTATCGTATTGGCAGGTACGATATCAAAGGCAAACAGCACCTGAAAACCGGCGATAAATATTATCTGGCGGATGTTGGACTCAGGACTTATCTGCTTGGACGAAATAGCATTGATACGAGCAAAGCGCTCGAAAATGTTGTGTATTTGGAACTGCTGCGGCGCGGCTACGAGGTATTTATCGGAAAAATCGACGAGTATGAAGTTGACTTTATCGCAATTGGGGATAGGGGGACGGAGTACTATCAGGTATCGGTGACGACGCGTGATGAAAAAACGCTGGAGCGGGAATTGCGTCCGCTAAACGGCATTTCCGACCACAACCACAAGGTGCTGCTCACGCTCGATGAAGACCCGTTGACTTCATACAACGGCATAGAAAAAATCAACGCGTTGGAATGGCTTCTTGAGCCCTGACTTCCTATTTGCCTGCTGCCATCCGCTGCCGTTTTCTCCAAACAATCAGGCATAGCATACCGAGTGCCCCCCATCCGGCTGACAACACGATGGTCAGCAAGATGGGTATCGAAATTTTTCGCGGTATTTCTTGCTTAATTCACAAGTCTCGCTTTCCGTACGACAGTCAGCAGCGCCAGCGCGGAGAACATCATCAAAAGCAGCCATCCGAGCGGCGCACTTTCATCGCCTGTCGCAGGCGAGGAAGGCGCGGCAAGCGGCACCGCCGCCTCGTGCACCGTGAACGGATCTTCCACGACCGTTCCGTCCGCGAAAAATTTCGATACCCATCTTGCTGACCATCGTGTTGTCAGCCGGATGGGGGGGCACTCGGTATGCTATG
>BNUG01000143.1 GCA_025997195.1 Clostridia bacterium
CCCTTTCTATTTCAGTGGAGTAACGCCCGATTTTACGGACGCATTTTTCGAATCCGCTTCGGGACTTACAACTACCGGTGCAACCATTTTGACGGACATTGATATAGCTCCCAAAGGCATTTTATTTTGGCAGATAATAACATCGACGGCACATCTGAGCCATGATAATAGTAAGCTACGCCGGCAGAGAGAAACAGAAACAAGGCCTCTATTAAAATGATATAACCGACCGTTATGACCACAAATTTCCAATGAATGCCGGGGCCTTGCATACTAATCAATTAAAATAATCTTCGATTTTGCGCATCGCGGTGTTCAAGCAGAAAACCAACACATGGTCGCCTGCCTCAATCTGCGTGTCGCCAGTGATAATTTCCACTTTCGTGCCCTGAATGCGTCCGCCCAGCGTGATGTCTTTCGGCAACCGTAAGTCTTTCACCGGTTTTTTCGTGATTTTGGAATTAGCACGGGCAACTAATTCCGCCACGTCGGCGTTGGCAAAAGCCAAACATTTCACGGTTGAAACATCAGCCTGCAACAGGAAACGGTAAATGTGGCTCGATGCAATCAGTTTTTTATTGATAATCGAACCGATGTCTAATTTTTCCGCCATCTGGATATAATCCAGATTTTCAACTTGCGCAATAGTTTTAGGCACGCCGAAATTTTTAGCAGCCACACAGGCCAAAATGTTCGTTTCCGAATTGTCTGTCAAAGCAATAAAAGCATCGCAATTTTTGATGTTTTCCTGTATCAGCAAATCGGTGTTTCGGCCGTCGCCGTTAATCACCATAACATTATTATCGACTTTTTCCGCCAATCGATAACTCTTTTCCTTATTGATTTCCAATAACTTAATATCGACGTTAGGCATGCGTTCGCACACACGCAGGGCAATCCGGCTTCCACCCATAATGGTGATTTTCCGTACGTGAATATTTTCCTTTCCGGCAAACGACTTGACACGGTCGATGTGTTCTTTGGTCGTAGTAAAATACACAATGTCGCCCGAAAGAATCTGGTCTGTGCCGACTTCGTGCAACAATTCCTTGTCTATCGGTTTCAGATAAATTATATCGTAATGCCAACGAGTTGATAAATACATAAAAATGAAAATTCTTATTGTCGGAGCGGGTGAAGTAGGCACAAATTTGTCAAAACTGCTTTCAAAGGAAGACCAGGATATTATTCTGATGGACCAGAATGATGAAAAACTGAATTTTCCGAGCAGTTTTGAGATTATGACGGTGCAGGGAAATCCGACTTCCATTCAGGATTTGAAATCGGCCGGAGTGAAGGATGCGGATATGTTTATTGCCGTAACTCCTGAAGAATCAACGAATATCACCGCTTGCCTGCTGTCGCATAATTTGGGTGCGAAGAAGACCATTGCACGGATTGATAATGACGAATATTTGCAGGAACGAAACACGGAATTTTTTGCCCAATTGGGCGTGGATTCCCTGATTTGTCCCGAAACACTGGCAGCGAAAGAAATTATCAGTGCGCTAAAACAGCCTTGGACACGCCAATGGTGGGACATTGCCAACGGAAAACTCATTTTGCTCGGTACAAAAGTGCGCGATAACGCTGCAATTGTAAATAAATATTTGTATGAATTGGGCAACGAAGAACGGATTTACCACATTGTAGCCATCAAACGAAACCGGGAAACGATTATTCCGCGCGGCACAGACCAGATTCTTTC
>BNUG01000144.1 GCA_025997195.1 Clostridia bacterium
ACAAGGTGGTTTGAATCCTCCGCCTGCACGGCGAATTCGGCGGGTCTGCCGCCATCATCTCTACAGCACAGCTACATCTTGTTATATATCAAGTGCGCTTCGTGGCGCACAACCGTCCCCTTTTGTCCTAAATATCAGGCACAGCAGACCCTCTGTGTGAGCCGTCGTTTCCTGATTTCAGACAGGGTAACGATTAACACCGTTTGTTTTTGCGACACAACTGTCAATATAAGTATTGCGCCAGTTCTGACTATGACTGATAAACGGCGATGGATATTTGCTAATGATTGCCCTGATTCCAGCAACAGCAAAAAATAGGCTTCCGGCACGACGATACCCAATCCGTTAATCATCAAACAGCAGAACGGTGTTGTCTTACGTATTCGCTCAGCAAGTTGTTAATCATTGTTTGATATTGTGTTCCATTCTTCGCAGCCACCCGCTTGAAAAAATCGAGATTCGAACTATCAAGACGAATTGTGACGGTTTTCTTCACACTTGCCTTTGCCAATTCCTCCGGAGACGGAAGAAAGTCCGCTGATATTTCTACGGCGCGCTCAAATGCTGCATCAACATCTCCCGGTGCATCTGTGTAATACTTGTCGTCAAAGATTATATTTTTGCTCATAATATGCTTTCTCCTTTCGCCAATATCCTGCTCCGAAAATCCGAATTGCATTTTCTCTCATCGTAAATCTGACTGTTAAAATTTTCTTGTCTACCTCACCTATCGCAAAATATCTCGGTTCTCTTGAGGAATGCTTGCCATCTTCCAAGATGATTCGCCGTGAATCTGCAAACACTTGGCGAGCCGTCTCGAAAGAAACACCGTGTTTCACAATATTCTCCTGCTCCTTTTTTTCATTCCATTCAAATATCATACATATAATTGTAAATACAACAACTCAGATTGTCAATCAGGTTTTTCTGCTGCAAAATGAACTGCTTACAAATTGTAAGCAGTTGAAAATGACAGCGGCAGACGGCAAACATTACAATTCATTTGTCCGTCCCCGTGATTTGATTTCAAAGCTCAAAATATTCGGCAGCATTTTATAGTGCACAATATTGACAATAAGCATACCATGTATTACGATTGTATTATGTGAAGAAAGGAATTTCTTATGAGTAGTACAACGAATGTTAGTATCCGAATGGATGTCAATCTCAAACGGGAAGCGGAAAACTTGTTTTCTGATTTGGGACTGAATATGACCAGCGCACTTAACATGTTTATCCGACAGGCTGTGCGCACACAAAGCATTCCCTTTGAGATCACACGCGGACCGAATGCGGAAACGATTGCCGCCATGCAGGAAGCCGAAAATATTGCCCGCGACCCGAAGGTCAAAGGCTATGATAATCTTGGCAAATTGCTTGGGGATCTGAAACGTTGAAATATACCGTTAAGCCCACAAGCAGATTTCGCAAGGACTACAAACTTGCGATGAAGCGCGGTCAAAACCTCGCGCTTGACAAAAGGGGACGGTTCAAGACAAAAGGGGACGGTTCATACGTCCTGTTCCCATTTTTGCCAACAAGACGCATGATCGAGTAGACTCGGGGAATTTCACCCCGAGACCCTCACGGAACCGTACGTGAACCTCTCGATTCATACGGCTCTTGTCATCCAACCATTTCCCAGTGCGCAAACAAATTCTTTTGG
>BNUG01000145.1 GCA_025997195.1 Clostridia bacterium
AATCTTAGCAATATAGAATAGAATAATTTTTTCGCTGCATTTCTGATATATGTACATATAAGCGCCCAAAAGAATCCGGCAAAACGGACTTTTAACCCAAAAATCGGCCTTTTACGCCAAAGCCGTTGATGTGGGTACCTAAGCATAATATTTTTTAGTTACTAAAAGAAGAAAGCATGACCAGAAAAATTTCGGTTAAATTCAATGTATTTCCACGAACAAATGTTTGCAAATAGGCTTGTCATGTGTGATAATATGAGCGATATTACAAGCGGTGGTCGGATGGGTATCAGGAGAACAAAATGGGTAAAGTAGTTTCTATCGACAAAGAGTATAAAGATTGGCTTGTCGAGTTAAAAAATCGTATCAGACAAAGCAGGCTCAAGGCATCTATTCGCGTGAATACGACAATGCTTGAACTTTATTGGAGTATTGGTGCAGATATTGTACAGAAACAAGCAGAACAAAAATGGGGAAGTGCTGTTATTTCCCAAATCAGCAAAGACATACGCGATGAACTTCCGGATGCACCGGGTTATTCAGAAACCAATTTGAGGTTTATGAAACGATTTTTCCTTTTTTATAAAGACTATGAAATTCAGCACCAAGCTGGTGCTGAATTGAAGGATGAGCAAATTCAACACCAGTTTGGTGCTGAATTAAATGTGATTACGCCGAACGCAATGCCGGATATGATGAGATTCCCGGAATATCTGGGTACAATACCCTGGCGACACCATGTTGAAATTATGGCGAAATGCAAATCTGTCGAAGAAGCGATCTTCTATATCCAACAGACTGTGAACAATGGATGGAGTCGCTCGATATTGGTTCATTCTATGCAAACAGGATTGTACACAGCAAAACGGAAAGTTCCCAACAATTTTTCTATTGCCCTTCCTTCGCCACAGAGTGATTTGGCAGAAGAAATACTCAAAGATCCATACCAATTTGACTTCATCACACTTACGAAGGGATATAAGGAAAAGGAACTGGAAAATGCCTTGGAGAAAAATATCAAAAAATTTCTTCTTGAATTAGGACAGGGATTTTCTTATGTCGGCCGACAAATCCCATTAGAGGTTGGTGGAGAAGAATTTTCTTTGGATCTATTACTTTATCACCTCAAGTTGCATTGCTATGTTGCCATTGAATTAAAGGGTGGTAAATTTCACCCCCGTGACCTCGGACAACTTGGCTTCTATGTTTCGGCGGTCAATCATCTATATAAAACCGAGGTGGATAATCCAACCGTTGGCTTGATTATTTGCGGTACGAAAAACAATGTTGTTGCTCAATATGCGCTGGAAAGCAGTGCGCAACCTATCGGTATTTCCGAATATGAATTGTCTCAATTGATTCCTGAAAACTATCAGTCGGCCTTGCCTTCTATTGAAGAAATAGAGGAGAATCTTAGCAATATAGAATAGAATAATTTTTTCGCTGCATTTCTGATATATGTACATATAAGCGCCCAAAAGAATCCGGCAAAACGGACTTTTAACCCAAAAATCGGCCTTTTACGCCAAAGCCGTT
>BNUG01000146.1 GCA_025997195.1 Clostridia bacterium
ACACAGACAAAACACGAGAGAACAAGCACAGAAGGCACCGACGCTGAGAAACAGTGAGAGAAGAAACAAGTGATAAGAGGAAGGGGGGGAGGGGGGGGGCGGAGGGGGGGGGGTGGGGGAGGAGGGAAGAGGCGTGGCGTTTTTCTTCATCTGCACTTCTCCTTCATTCCTAACAAAACGATACCAACAAACCATGATTTCTTCCGCAGAACACATATCTCCGACCGAGAAACCCCAATAACGACAAGCCGACAGCCATTCAGCCACAGCGATTCAATCAAACCCATCAATCATTTTCTATCTTCCCCGCATTTGATTGTCATTATCATACACAAAGTGGACTTAATCCGTCAAGGGGAATTTTTCATTATTGCAAAAAAATTATAAAAAACGGTAATCTTAGAGGCAAGTGCACCAAAAAATTTTCCGTGCTTTCACAAAAACTTCGCCGGGCTTTGCTAAATTAGCAAAGAACATGGATAAATTAGCAATGCAGGTCTTTTATCAACAATTATCAATACGTCCGACCCACTCGCCTCGGGACGAGAAATATTTTAGCATCTGCACCAAGTATGGATTTGTCGTGTCGTAGATCGTTTCGGGGGTACCGCTGTCAATGCGCCGGAAATCATTTCGCTCGTAAAACTCAATTAATTTCGGGGTGTCTACGCACTCAATATAGGTGTATTTCCCGCTTAGATCATACTGTATTGCGGAAATCTTTTTCAAAGCAACGCTCATCAAATCGCCACCGTCGATTTTCGCATTAAGTCCGTCCGCATAATTCTTGCCAAGTTGTGCAATGAGCGGCATCGGTACCGAATACGAATTTGAATCGTTATCAAGTGGCCCAAATCGTGCCAGCCGTTTTTCTACGCTCTTTGAAATCGCGTTGCGTGGAACGGTCAATATTTTATTGGTAAGCGTGAAATACCCAAGGAGCAACGGCGCACCGTCCGTCGGTTGCATTACAAGATGCGTCCGGGCAATGCCGCGATTTGAGAAGTCTATTGCTCGTTCTTTTAGAAAATGCTCAATATCAACATCGTATTTGCTCGAAAACGAGGAGAGAAGTCTTTGTACTTTCTCCACGCCTTCATCTGCAATCAATGCTTCAATATTGAGAGAATCAAAAGTAATGGTTATAGTCCCTTCAAGTAGCCTTTGAGTTCTCCTTGGCGAAGTTCCCGAACCTTTACAGGCTTACGCGTGGATTCTTTCGCGGCCTTTTCAGCGGCTTCCATGGCATTAACCAAAGACTCCGCCTGTTTGGGCGTCGTGATGCGAATGTTATTAAAAATACTGCTTGTCGCCATGTTGCTCACCTCCTTTACGGCTTCTGTATGGATTATACACCTACGCGGTCCGGTTGTCGAATTTTCAACAAAAGACCCACAGTTTCCTACGAGTCTTTCTGTGGAAGAAATCATGGTTTGTTGGTATCGTTTTGTTAGGAATGAAGGAGAAGTGCAGATGAAGAAAAACGCCACGACCACCCCCACCCACCCCC
>BNUG01000147.1 GCA_025997195.1 Clostridia bacterium
GGAATATTACACCCGGAATATTACACCCGGGACGCCGGATGTGTATGCGTACAAAAACACGGTTTTAGAGGAACCTGTGACGTCTGTATCCGTTGTCAGAACGGGATCCAGCATCCAGCGCATACCGGCCAGGTCAAATGTTGCCTCCGCAGGTGTGGTGTCCGGGATCACGAAGCGCAGGTAGAGATAGCCCTGCTCAAAATAGGTGGTGACTTCCTGATTTTGAAGTGCGGTCACATAGAGCAGCGTGTAGTTCGCACTGTCAAAACTGCGGACGATCCCGTTTTGAGGACCGGTATCCGCACCGGGGGTGATGGTATTTCCGCTCGCCCAGCCTTCCGGTTCGAAGCCGGCAGCATATTCCTCATGACCGACAACACTTATATCATTATCCCAACGATTGCTCACGGTGGTTGTCTGGTCGGGCGTACCGTCTGTCCAATCGGAAAGTTCGAACGAATAGATATATGCCTGATTTGGCACAAGATCCTGCGCGATGTTGGAGACCGTGCCGGAGTTAAAAGCGTTGTTGCTCTCACCGGTACTGAAAGCGTCGATCGCCGTGGGCGGATCCGTCGTAAATGCGCCGTCCGAATCGCTGGCATACCATGCCGCAGGAGCTGCCAGATAACTGCCGTAGATACGATATAAATAGGATCCGTCCAAAATCCTGAAATTGTACAGTCCGGTGGTCCCCATAATTGCAGTATAATACTCCGGAACACTCCCGGAAGCGGGCGCCTCAGCAATGAAGTCGGATGCGAGCGGCTTAATGTCGCGCGAGCCTCCACTCTCGGAAGCGGGCGCCTCAGGAATGAAGTCCGGAATCGGCTCCGCATATTGACCGGCCGCCTCTGCTCCCTGATCTATCAGTGCGCCGCCCGGAATCCCTTCCGGAGTCGAAGCGTAAAAGCCCAACGTCAGCTGATCTGCATCCCCTGCGCCGGTATCGATATACCCATACACGCGGTACAGGTTCTCCTCACCCGTGTTTTTGTACGCATACACATCCGGCGTCCCGGGTGTAATATTCCGGGTGTAATATTCCGGGATGAGTCCTTCCGGATCGTCCGAAGGGATGGACACATATGCAAAATTGTCAATAGGAGTCGGCGGTTCTTTGGCAAAAATCCCGCCGCCCGGTGCGAGCGGATTGAAAATAAAAAGCCCGACCACCATCACGGCAGTCAGAGCCATCGCCAGAGCTCTTGAAACTAATGAATTACGCGATACGAACGCGTGTTCGGGGGGGGGGGGGGGGGGCCTGGCTTTTTTCTCACTTCGTCAATAGGGGGAAGGGCCGATGTTACACGCTGCCCCAGCCAGTCGCGCCCCGTACTCTTCTTCCGTCCGGAAAAAAAAATACCCCACGTCTACCAGCTACCACGTTTTCAGAGAACCGAAGATCCCCCCTCTGCACTCCAGTCACCTTTCTCTCTCACTTCTGCCGTC
>BNUG01000148.1 GCA_025997195.1 Clostridia bacterium
GAACTGAACGACCCCGCCGGCATTACGACAGAAACACCGACCGCCACCGAGATCCTGGTCAAAGGCGCCGACAAGGCGGTCGTGGGCAATTATGCCGCCTCCTATTTCTCAAACGGCATGCCAAGCAGCCGCAAGAGTTCCTGCGCTTCTTCGTCCGTTTTGGCCGAAGTCGTGAAGATGACGTTCATCCCCTTGACCATGTCGATCTTGTCATACACGATCTCCGGGAAGATGGACTGCTCTTTCAAGCCCATGCTGTAATTGCCGCGCCCGTCAAACGAATTCTTTGACACCCCGCGGAAGTCGCGCACACGCGGCAGCACGATGTTGAAGAATTTATCCGCAAACACGTACATACTCTCGCCGCGCAGTGTTACCTTGGCACCTACGGACATGCCGGCACGAACCTTGAAGTTCGCGACGGACTTCTTCGCCTTTGTGACGACCGGCCGCTGCCCGGTGATCAGAGCCAGTTCTTCGACCGCGCCTTCCATGACTTTGGCATTGTCTTTCGCTTCGCCAAGGCCCATGTTGACGGTGATCTTCTCGAGTTTCGGTATCTCCATCGGGTTGGCATAGCCAAACTTCTCCTGCAGTGCGCCGAACACGTCGCTCTTGTATATTTCTTTCAGTCTTGCTGTCATTTCCGCCCTCCCTAGTCAATCGTCTGGCCGGACTTCTTCGAATAACGGACTTTCGCGCCGCCTTCGATACGATGTCCGATGCGCGTGCCGGATTTGGCTTTCGCGTCCCAGTAGAGGACGTTTGAAACATCGATGGAACCCTCGACATGCTTGATGTCGGAACGCTCCTTGCGGGTCTGCTTTTGATGCTTCGTCTGGACGTTGACGCCTTCGACGACAATCCGGTTTTTGTCGGGGATTGCCTTGAGGACTTTGCCCCGTTTGCCTTTGTCCTTACCCGTGATGACAACCACGGTATCGTTTTTCTTGATCTGCATGGCCCTCCTCCTATAGCACTTCCGGCGCGAGGCTGACGATCTTCATGAAACTTTTTTCACGAAGCTCTCTGGCCACGGGCCCAAAGATACGCGTACCGACCGGCGTCTTGTCCTCTTTAATAATGACCGCCGCGTTTTGGTCGAACTTCACGTAACTTCCGTCGTTTCTGCGCGCGCCCTTTTTGGTGCGCACGATCACGGCTTTTACCACATCGCTCTTTTTGACCGCGCCGCCCGGCGTCGCTTCCTTCACCGCGCAGACGACAATATCTCCGATATTAGCGTACCGGCGGCTCGTACCGCCAAGGATGCGAATGACGAGAAGTTCTTTCGCGCCCGAGTTGTCCGCAACACGCAGCCTGGTTTCATTTTGTATCCTTTCGGCCTCTTCCCTATCAGTTTTTCCAGAAGATCGCTGGAGTCAACATATTCCTTTTTTTCCGTACCGCACCGAAAGAGCAGTCGATCACGGCTTTTTTGAAATCCT
>BNUG01000149.1 GCA_025997195.1 Clostridia bacterium
GATCGCGGCGGCAGGATTGGCGGAGGTTGCGGAACGTCTCGTAATGACGATACAATCGGACTATTCGGCTTACAACCGAATCCCCGGAGAGGGGGATCAGATCTATGTTATGGGTGAAGTCTCTTTTACTGATGTTGTGCGGATGGAATTGGTCATGTTGCCGGAAAGACGGGCGGAGGCACTTGCGGTGTTGCAAGCCGTAGCGTTTGATGCTGAAATCATATCAGAGGAGACAAGGATTGTAAGGACGCTGTTGCCATGCAGGGAAACGTAAAACAGGGTACGGCCGGGAGAGCGTTGATTGCGATGAGCGGCGGCGTGGACAGTTCGGTGGCGGCCATGCTCTTGTTACAGGCGGGATATGAATGTGTCGGCGTCACGATGAAACTCTTCGTGAACGAAGATTCGGGCGGGGATCCGAATCGTCCTTGCTGTTCGCTTGCGGGGGCCGCCGACGCGGCGCGTGTGTGTGCGGATCTTGGGATTCCGCATTATGTTTTTGATTTCACAGAGGAATTCAGGCGGGATGTGATGGAACGTTTTGTGACATCCTATGAGCGGGGCGTGACGCCGAGCCCCTGCATCGACTGCAATGAGTTTCTGAAATTCGGGCGGCTGCTCGAGCGGGCAAGGCAAATGGGTTTTGACAAAGTGGTGACCGGGCACTATGCCGTGATCGAGTCGCCCGGAGCAGGAGGTGACGGCCGTTTCCTGCTCAAGCGTGCCGCAGATCAAACAAAAGACCAAACCTATTTTCTCTACTCGATGACGCAGGATCAGCTTGCGCATGCCTGCTTTCCGCTGGGGCGGCTGACCAAGCCGGAGGTTCGGAAACTCGCATCGGAAGCCGGATTCACAAATGCGGCCAAGGCGGAGAGTCAGGATATCTGTTTTGTCACACAGGGCGGCTATGCGGAGTTCATTGAACACTATCGGGGAGAGGTAGCTGTCCCCGGTTTCTTTGTGGACGGAGAAGGACGGAAACTTGGACGCCATCGCGGCATTGTGCACTATACGATAGGGCAGCGCAAGGGACTCGGAATCGCCTTGGGTCGCCCTGTCTTTGTAAAAGAAATCCGGCCTGAAACGAATGAAGTGGTGCTTGCGGATGAGGCCGATGTGTTCACAGACCGGATCGTAGTTTCCGAGCTCAACTGGATTGCGGATAACACAGAAGGAACTGTCCCCGCTGTGTTTTCGGAGGTGGCGATTCGTTATGGCGCTACGCCTGCGCTGGCAAAGATCGAGGCGGGTACGGATCCGTCTTGGGTAACGGTTGTGTTCTGCGCGCCGGTACGGGCACCGGCAAAAGGGCAGGCGGCGGTATTTTACAAGGGCGATACTGTATTGGGCGGGGGACGTATCCGTGGCGTTACCGCGGCAAGTGCACAAAATATAAATAAAAAATAATTTTAACTGTATAGGAGAGAATAAGATGAAAAACAA
>BNUG01000150.1 GCA_025997195.1 Clostridia bacterium
TGTAAAAAACTTTTTTGCCGTCGCTTGTGCCAGAGAAATACGACACCTGGCCTGCGAGCTTTTCTGCTCCGTTTTTGCTGTTGGATTCAACGCGATAAAGACTTTCATTCCTGAGATAATACAGCGTCTTGCCATTGTCGGAGATCGAGAAAGACCATGCGGCCGAGCCGGCGATTTTTTCAGTCTCGAGTTTCTTGTCCAGATAGAAAATATTCCCGTCGACGTCCCGATAATAGTTGTCCGTCAATACATCAGGATAGCCGGCATACGCCCATCTGGATAGAACCTGACCAACATAACCTTTCATACCGCTCAGTTTGATAGGATCTCCGCCTTTTTCTGAAAAATAGCTGGTTTGATTGTCATCGCTATACACCAGAAAGATCACTTGCGTACCATCACGATTCGCGCAGACCTGACCATAGTCATCACTGGCGCGGATCTTTTTCTTCTCTCCGCTGTGAAATGAAGTATAGTAATAGGCTCCCCGGTCGTTGTTGTAAAAAACTTTTTTGCCGTCGCTTGTGCCAGAGAAATACGACACCTGGCCTGCGAGCTTTTCTGCTCCGTTTTTGCTGTTGGATTCAACGCGATAAAGACTTTCATTCCTGAGATAATACAGCGTCTTGCCATTGTCGGAGATCGAGAAAGACCATGCGGCCGAGCCGGCGATTTTTTCAGTCTCGAGTTTCTTGTCCAGATAGAAAATATTCCCGTCGACGTCCCGATAATAGTTGTCCGTCAATACATCAGGATAGCCGGCATACGCCCATCTGGATAGAACCTGACCAACATAACCTTTCATACCGCTCAGTTTGATAGGATCTCCGCCTTTTTCTGAAAAATAGCTGGTTTGATTGTCATCGCTATACACCAGAAAGATCACTTGCGTACCATCACGATTCGCGCAGACCTGACCATAGTCATCACTGGCGCGGATCTTTTTCTTCTCTCCGCTGTGAAATGAAGTATAGTAATAGGCTCCCCGGTCGTTGTTGTAATAATAAATATCTTTGCCGCCGTTGGATACGGTCAAAGGATAGCAATTCTCTCCGATTTTTTCCTTGTCTCCTCCCTGATAGACATAGAAAGCGGTTGCGTACGTATCTTCCTCATAAACGGTATACAGGATGGTCTTTCCGTCCGGGGAGCCTATTACTATACTTCATTTCACAGCGGAGAGAAGAAAAAGATCCGCGCCAGTGATGACTATGGTCAGGTCTGCGCGAATCGTGATGGTACGCAAGTGATCTTTCTGGTGTATAGCGTGACGTCCGTATTCTCTTTCGTGTAACGCACGATATACCCGTACTGCCAGCAATTTTCCGCCACCCATTTGCCCTCCGCCGTATCGCCGAAGGCATCCGTGATCGTATTGAGATCCGTCGTGA
>BNUG01000151.1 GCA_025997195.1 Clostridia bacterium
AGCGAATGGAAAAAGACCAATTCTCGCCTTTACGCGACCCTGGCGGCGATATTTACCACTATTTTCGAGGCTCGGATTACGACAGTGAAAAGCTATCTATTTTGGGACGCTATAAGCATTATAACGGAACGGAAGGTAATTCGCGCGCGTCCAGTGATTCGCCCGAAAGCTATAATACGGCCGCTTCAATCAATCCTGATGTGGAAGACATCAATCAAGATAACACGCTGAACGAGAATGAGAAATATTTTCAATATAAGGTTTCCCTTCGTCCGGAAGATTTGAAAGTGGGAGATAATTTTATTGTCGATAAGCGCGAAACTACGCCATTGCTGAAAGACGGCAGCCGTGAAACGATTACGTGGTATCAATTTAAAATCCCCATTCGCGAATATGCGTCGCAAGTGGGTGGTATCAGCGATTTCCAGACCATTCGCTTTGTCCGTATGTTTATGACGAATTTTACGGATTCGGCGGTGCTCCGTTTCGGGACGCTTGAATTGTTGCGGACGCCGATCATAATCACTTTCACGTCCGAAAGAGTCGGATTTCCCACTACCGTCATTTTGTTCATCGGTTTTTCGGGATCAAATTCGGAATACGGCGTAGAATAAGTTACGTCCGAGCCGGCTTTGCGCTTTTCGCGGTTGCGGTTTAACTTCAAATCAGTGAGCAACTTAAACGTAAAATCGAACATGTTGCTTTGCGGCCACACAAGTTCGCGGTCGCTGTTACTGTTTCCGCTATAACCCTGAGGGGGTGCAGGCGGTGTGATTTTCAACGGAATTTCGTATTCGTAATAATTGTTTTTATAATCCGAGCCAAGACGCAGAAAAACAGACAATTCGTTGTCGACCAATCCATTAACATCTTCTTCCGGTTTTTCGGCATGGACAAACATTTGCAGACGCCGGTATTGACGTGTATCCAAGCCCGAACTTTTATAAATGGCACGCGCATCGCCCGCCGACAAATCCGCAATCTTCATCGACAACGACTGCTCGTTTTGCATAATCAGCTGCGGTTGTCCCGGATCGGTCATTCGATTGACGCCCGGCGGCATAATGTAATTCACCGGCACTTTGTCGCCGTTTTCCTCGATATTGACGGTCGAAAGACTGACGGCGGCATTACCCGAAGCCGGCATATTGCCATTGCGTATGTCTTTGGTATAAATCCGCCAATCGCCCCGCACCAATTCAAGCGTCCCGAAACGGAGCACCGCCGAATCCGTAAAATTCGTCATAAACATACGGACAAAGCGAATGGAAAAAGACCAATTCTCGCCTTTACGCGACCCTGGCGGCGATATTTACCACTATTTTCGAGGCTCGGATTACGACAGTGAAAAGCTATCTATTTTGGGACGCTATAAGCATTATAACGG
>BNUG01000152.1 GCA_025997195.1 Clostridia bacterium
ATCTGTCTTTCCTACATGTACGAGCCGTCACGCGTCCCCTTATCTTGGACCTTCCGATGATACCCCTAAACCAACATTCCATCATTCCCCGCTTTTTCTTCCCCTCTCTCTTTCTATTCCCACGTTCTGATCTATTGAAAGGCTAAAAAAGAACCCTTTAGGAAGAAAATTCGTCTAGATTATTGTCAAGTTGTTGCAGGCGATCTTCGGGAATGCCCAGATAACGGCACGCCGCTTTGGCTTCTCCCTGACGAATAACCGTTTTGCAAGCGGCTATCGGCAGTAAATCAATTTGCCCCGACCGTTTATTCTTAAAAAATTGTAAGGTATCTTTATAAGCATCCTGCGTTTTTTTCGTATCCAAATCGTAAATCGGAGAAATATCGCGCACAAAATCAAGGAAACGAATTACTTCGTCATCAAAAACAGCAATATTACCAGAAACCTGATAGGCCACATGCACTTCATGTCCATGTTCCGAAAGGCGAGCCAGCGTTCCGCCCATCGAAATCACATCGTCGTCGGGGTGCGGACTGAAGACCACTACCCTCTTCGGAAAAGGCAACGCACGTTCAGGACGAGTGCTGTCGTCTGCGTTGGATTTTCCTCCCGGCCACCCGGTAATCGTATGTTGTAAATCGTTGAATACCTTAATATTAATCTTATTTGCCGGACCAAATTGCGAAACCAGTTCGCCCAAACCACTGTCGTTATAATCGCGTTCGGTCAGTTTCAAAATCGGTGAAAGTAAAGTGTCCGTCTTTGCCGGTAATTATTTTGTCGAAAAACGGCGTATTTGAGGAAATGATCGTAACCGGTGCGCCGTCATAGGGTTTCGACAACAATCCGCCTTTGACAATTCCCGAAAACGACTGCGACACTTCGTTGGGAACGGTCAAATATTTGAAATCGCCACGCATCGCTTTAGGAATATCATACCTGTTCCAACCATGCGTCAGCATCAATAAATCGGCATTCGCTTCTGCCTGCCGATTGTCTTTCTGAAAATAATAGGCCGGATTGAAAATATAACCTTTTAATTCGGAAGTCAATAACATGCGCGAAAGAATGTTTAAAGTCGTATCCGGCTGAATATCTTTATCGTCGGTTACGGAAATTGAAAAATTCCCGAAACTAACACTGTCGGGGGATTGCGGGTCAAGCCCGCAATGACAGTCTATTTCCAATTTCACTTTTTCACGCGGTTTATAAACTTGCTTATCCGCCTGAATATCCGGCGTGATCCAATCATTATTTAATGCAAAAACCAATCGTTCGCTCACTGGCTGGTAATATTGCTGTTTTTGATGACGAAGTAATTCGTTTCCTTGATTTTGTG
>BNUG01000153.1 GCA_025997195.1 Clostridia bacterium
CGGTAAGGGCATCGTACCATTCCTGCCGCTTATCCCTGAGCTTATCTAATGCCTCGTCACGCTGCCGCTCCACTTCTAAGACGCGCTCCTCAAGAGCTTTGATGCTGCGGTCTTTTTTCTCAAGCTCCTTTGCATGCTCCGTTACCAAATCCTCAAATACCTCAAGCCATCGACCCCGCATATCCACCGTCTGGGCGCGTGCGTCAGAAAGCTCTTTTTTTAAACCGCTGATCTCACGATCTTTTTCTTTAAGCTGTGCCCTGGTGTTCTCACGCATTTTGATGTACTTGGCACCCGATTCAAAATCCGCCACCCGGGATGATAGGTTCTTGACCTTGTATTGCAGATTCGTAATGTATTCGAAGTCCGGATTCACAGTCTGCTTACTCCTCGTAAAGGCGGTCGAACATATCCGTATACGCATATCTTTCACTGATGCAGCGGGTCGGACAGTTGGCACAGGCCAGAAACATCTCTTCCCATGCATCCCCGGCTGCCGTAGCGAAGGCATCTGCTGTTTTTGCCGGGATCCTTGGATAGAACTCGTATATATATTCATCGTCTATGATCGTCTGATCCGTAAGGCCGCGCAGAAGATCATCTACACTCTTCTTCATTGCCAATGAAAAATGGGCACAAAATTTCGCGATCTCACCTTTACTGTGCCGCTGGCGGTATTTATCAAGCTTCCGGCTCTTCTTTATCTTCTCAAAATACAGGTTCGCATATTCATAGCAAAACCAATTTATTTTGATCTTTTCTCTCTCATTCCTGTAGAACAATTCTGCTGCCACCGGGTCTATCATCAGCTGCTTTTCCCTCTTCATATACTTCGTCTGCTCATTACTTCTAAATTGTGCTCCACTTCATAGGCAAAAACAAGCAGATATTGCATGTGGCCTGATATTTCAGAAACCTTCACAATTCCCCCTCGAAATTCCCGGCGCCCGATGATCAAGGCAAGCGCACTCCCCGGCGGCGTACTTCCTCAAAAACCCTCTGTGCCTCTTGCGACGCGAAACCTGTTTGTTTGGATTCGTTTTTCAAAAGCCTCTGACAAATACAGACACACGCTATTCTGACGCGTGCCTGTATTGCCTCCGCTCCTTGTTTTCTTCTCGTTGTGATACATCACAAACCCACCTGATATTGTTGCGAAGTCTCGTCATCGCTGTACGTTTCATGCCCACCCCTAAGCTGATAGAGAGACAAAAGATATCATCGGTAAAAGTCCAGTTTCCGCATGAGTTGTCATTCCCGCCCGCGAGAGTGGCGATACACAGGGGGTGGGTATGTACGCTAAGATGATTA
>BNUG01000154.1 GCA_025997195.1 Clostridia bacterium
CATGAAGAATATCGCAAGAGCTACAAATCAAGAACGCGAAGAATTCTTCGCGATTGCCTCGGCATCTGCAAGAATGCCGGAAGCAGTGATTGAAAAAGATTTTTGGGTATGCTATACGCTCGATCACGCCGGTAATAGCCAATGTTACTTCCTCCGATGCGGAGTCCAATTTTGCGATGAGCCTCTTGATCGAATCATCATCGATGGAGTAACGTATGAAATCAAAATCTATGTCTTGTGTTGCCCGGCGATTGCTGTTGGATAAATGCTGCATCACAACGCCGCCTTTGATCGTGACATTTTTGCTAAGAGATGTTTTTGCAATCAGCGCAAGTATCACATCTTGTGCAGTACGCGCCGTGGCATCCAAATACCCAAGTCCTTCCTCTATATAAGACTGCCGTATTTCATTTAGATTCATCAAAGTACCTCTCTTTGAAATGCCTCATACAAGTGTTCATTGCGCTTGTAAAGCCCGGCATATTCTTCGATTTTTCGGAAGTCGAGGTCGTCTATGATCTTGCGATAAGAAGCAATGATTTCTTTATAATAATCAAATGGCATGGCTCCCGATTTGCGTAAGGTTTCAATCAGCATACGTTCCTTGTCATAAATGCTTATCAAAACGCCGTCAACTTCGAGCGAAGATCTACCCGGCTCGAACAATTTTCCGGTCACAAAAACCTGAACAATCGATGGATCTCTTATCCTTGTTGCATTTCTTTTCGTAGCAAGATACGTTTTTTCCGGGATGACGTCTGTCAAGCCGTGCAGATAATACGCTGTATCAGCGGTAACGATTGCATGCGGATATCGCATTGCAATGATCAGAAATGGATTGGCGAAGGGCACCCGCGAATAAAGCCCGCGGGCGATCCGATAAAGTTCGCCCCGTCCAACAGCTTCGGATACCCGATACTGAGATCCGTACAACAACTCTGCCTCTTTATAGGTCATAGACTCTTTCATGATTGCATTTTAATATATTCACTCACACAAATCAAGATATTGTGAGCAAATATATTCTATGCCGGTTTTGAATTTATCGGCTAATAGATCTCTACCATTTGGCTTAAACCGATTGATCAACCCGAATGCTTTCGAAAGACTCGTGCCGCCTTTGAAAACGATATTATTTCCGAATTCACTTTTATGGAATAGGTGATCGAGCGTATAGCATACCCAAAAATCTTTTTCAATCACTGCTTCCGGCATTCTTGCAGATGCCGAGGCAATCGCGAAGAATTCTTCGCGTTCTTGATTTGTAGCTCTTGCGATATTCTTCATG
>BNUG01000155.1 GCA_025997195.1 Clostridia bacterium
CTCGAAGCGTTAGGACGTACGGCGGCGGCATCACGGGACAGGCGGGCGCACTGCGCCACGGGATCTCGCGGGCGCTGCTCCAGATCGAGGACACGGAGTACCGGCCGGTGCTGAAGAACGAAGGCTTCCTGACGCGCGATCCGAGGATGAAGGAACGGAAGAAGTACGGACTGAAGAAGGCGCGCAGAGCGAGCCAGTTCTCGAAGCGTTAGGACGTACGGCGGCGGCGCTCGCAGGTTCTTGCGACAGAGCAGTGGGCGACAAGCCGACAAACGACAGGACGTAAAACAGCGACTATCAAAATCCCTCGGGGCAAAGGCCTTGGGGGATTTTGTTTTGGGCGTATATTTACTTTGGCTACGCTGATGACGCGTGACGATGCAGGGGTGAGGGCATAGGCAAACTGGACCCTACAAAAAATGGGCATTTACTTTAAATCAAAAGCACGGCACTTTGAACAACTTTGCAAACTCGCTTCGCTCAAACAGTGCGAAGTTGTACTCAAAGTGGCGCACTTTTGATTTGTAAATGCAGCCATTTTCCCGGTTGCCTTTTTTCCGCCGACGTTAGTCGGCAATGGAAAAACGGACAGCGCAGGGAGCGAAGCGACCGGAGGAGCGGGCGAAGCCCGCGTTGACCAGTTTGCCTATACCCTCACCCCTGCATCGTCACGCCGCCACGTTTGATGGTGGAATGTTTGAGAAATCACGGGCGTTGATACGGCATGTGTTTCCATACAGCGACTCAATAATTTTTTACTTACAATGAGTTTTGATATTTGTTAAATAGGTCATCACGAATGGAACATTGCTAACAAAAGAACGTATCATCAAACTGAACGCCTTGGGTGTGACGGTCAATATTTCAATAGACGAACGTTCCTGTATCCATGCTAAAAGCACATTAAAATTCTTGATTGAAGATTTATATAGTATTGCTTTGGGCGCAACTACCAATTAGTTAAAAACTGAAGCTCTTACGGAGCACACGAAAAAAGGATATGTTGAAATGACTTGGGATGGCAAACTATATACAGAGTATCTGGAAAGTAAGCAGTATGTAAAACTGTTAGAGTATGAAAAAAATGAAATTCAGATGATGTCAGTCTGGGACGTAGATTGGTCGGGTTTTGAGAAACTCGCAAAGGCATACGCTGTTAATGGATACGCCGCGGCGGATTGGACATGCTGACCGGATAGGTTGGACACCTGGGCCGCGCGAGTTGAGCACCAATATCGCAAGAATGGACACCGACAATAGTCAAGTCGTTTTCTAAATCCGGAAGGG
>BNUG01000156.1 GCA_025997195.1 Clostridia bacterium
AGAGAATATCGGATCCTCAATGAAACTTTATCCGCATACTCTTCGTTATATCTTTTGAGGCCTTTACTCTGCACATTTGCCGCCGCCTTCACCTCAATGGGAATGATGTCATTGCCATACTGGAGAATGAAATCAACTTCAGCATTTGAGTTTTCCTTTGTCCAGTAGCGCAATGGAATATCATATACGGCAGAAAGGGAATTCAATATGTAATTTTCGGAGAACGAGCCTTTGAAGTTCGTAAAAAAGGCATCTCCGACCGCGAGCGTTTTTGAATCAAGTCCGGAGAGAATCCTTAGCAGACCCACATCCGCTGCGTATACCTTAAAGGAAGAGTAATCCTCGTATGCTGACACGGGAAGCCCCGGTGATTTCATGAGATTCACCCTCTGTATCATATCTGCATCTTCAAGCCACCTGATTGCAGGTTCGTATTCCCTTGCCCTGGCGTTTTCCTTCACGATTTTGTACAGGAATTTTTTGTTTTCTCTGGCGAGTTGAGACGGCAGCGTACGCCAGACGAGAGATACTTTGTGCGATTCAGCCGGCGAAAGATGTTTTGAAAAATCAAAGTCATAGGATAGTAGGTTCGATTTTAGTATCTGCTCTACTCTGTTCATATCACGTTCTTCTACCCAAAAATTCACAGCTTCCGGCATCCCGCCGACAGCAAAGAATATCTTTAATTTTTCCACAAACCGGTCAAATATCAATTCCGGCATCGGGGCAATTTCTGCGATGGAATTGATGTAATCCGCGAGTTCCGGTGCACCGTCAGCGATCAAAAACTCACTAAAACTCATCGGATGCATATGTAAATAGTCAACTTTTCCAACAGGAAACGATAAACCCTGCGATAACCTCACGCCAAGCAAGGAACCCGCACACGCAATGTGGTACTCAGGTCTCTTTTCGAAAAAGTACTTTAGTGATCCCAGAGCTTTCGGGCATTCCTGTATCTCGTCAAACACCAGTAGAGTTTCGCCGGGTGAGATCTTATGTCCTGCCAGTCTCATCTGATCGAGAATTCGATCCGGATCCATCGAGTCTTCAAAAAAAGCGCTATATTTTTTATCACCATAGAAATCAATATGCTCTACATTACCGTAGTTTTGTTTTCCAAACTCCAGCAAGGACCACGTCTTTCCGCACTGCCTTACGCCCAAAAGAAGTAATGGCTTCCTGCGATCAGATTCTTTCCATTTTATCAGATCTGCTTCAATAAATCGTTTCATGGATCTGCTCCTGTTATGTTTGTGATACGAA
>BNUG01000157.1 GCA_025997195.1 Clostridia bacterium
GCCGCTGCTGCTGTTTGTGAGGAAATCGGACTCGATGGATATTACGCAAATCTGCTGCCCCACCAAAAGGTCGAGCGCCTCGAAGAACTTGGCACCGTCGGTACCGCACAAAAGGGCACCCTCGCCTTCGTCGGCGACGGGATCAACGACGCACCGGTACTCGCACGCGCGGATATCGGCGTCGCAATGGGCGGAATCGGATCCGATGCGGCAATCGAAGCTGCCGACGCGGTCATCATGGCGGACGAACCATCCCGCCTTGCCGTCGCCATTCGCGTGGCAAAAAAGACACATGCCATTGTCACGCAAAACATCATTTTCGCGCTCGGTGTCAAGGCAATCTTGCTTGCACTCGGCGCGCTTGGCCTCGCCAATATGTGGATGGCGGTGTTCGGAGACGTGGGCGTCGCGGCCATTTGCGTACTGAACTCGCTGCGTGCGCTTCGGACACGATGAAATCTCCCATTGGCGACCCGAAAGAAAGCGTATGGGGAAAATTGGAATAACGCTTGACATCTGGCAAAAAAGCGATTAGGCTACAATTAATTATCGCCCTAAAGATTCATGGAGGTGTTTGTGAGTAACGGAGTAGTGAAATGGTTTAATTCTGAGAAGGGATATGGATTCATATCTGACGATGACGGCGGACAAGACGTTTTCGTACACTTCTCCTCGATCGTGGGAGGGAACTATAAGACCCTCAACGAAGGCCAAAAGGTGACTTTTGATACCGAGCCCGATCCCAAGAACAGTTCAAAACTGCGCGCGGTCAACGTCGTCGCCGTATAGCTGTTTAAGAGGAAAACCAAAAAGCCGCCTCAAACCGAGGCGGCTTTCCTGTTTTTTGGGAGACAAACGAATGAGCGTATCATCGTTTGACGCAATTCGAAAATTTGACACAGAATGATGAATTGTGTATGATTTTATTCGCGCGGCTTTCCGCGTACATGCGGGGGCGTAGCTCAGCTGGTTAGAGCACTTGCTCGACAAGCAAGGGGTCATTAGTTCGAATCTAACCGTCCCCACCACGCAGAAGTCCCGGAATTGCAATGATCCCGGGACTTTTTACGTCGAAAGAGTGAAATGTAACGACCCGCGATATTTCGTCACTATCAATGATTTTTCTTACGACTTCCATAAATTTGCTCCTGAATAAAAGCGATTGTTTCCTTAAATTACATGTCTGACACGACACATATTCAATAGAAATCTAATATTATATCCATCCTCAGTCGTACCCTTTTCACACAATTTTCA
>BNUG01000158.1 GCA_025997195.1 Clostridia bacterium
GAAAAATTGGTCGAAAACGCGGCGAAAACCGGCAGTTATTTAATGGAAGAATTAAAAAAACTGCCTCCAATAAAGGAAGTGCGCGGACGCGGATTAATGATTGGTGTAGAAATGCATGAGCCGATTAAATCCATGCGCGACAAACTGCTGTTCGAGCAACACATATTCACCGGTGCAACCGGAACGCATGTTTTCCGTTTGTTACCGCCGTTGTGTGTTACAAGAGAAATAGCGGACGAATTTTTACAACGATTTAAAAAAGTAATATGAAAATAACGGTTATCGGAGGCGGCAATATGGGTAGTGCCATTGTACGCGGGTTAGTGCAAGGAACGGTTTTCAAGCCGAGCGACATCACGGTAATTGACGTTCACGAAGCACCGTTGAGGGCATTACAAGATTTTAATCCGGCAATCCGCACAGTGTTGAACGATTACGACAACGTGGAAACGGCCGACATTGTTCTACTGGCCATTAAACCATGGCTGGTGAAAGACGTTTTGGTGGATATTAAATTTCGGTTGAATTACGAAACGCAAATCCTCATATCGATTGCAGCCGGTATCACTATCGACAACATGAACGAAACGCTGCAAAAACCGAACGGCGACCCAGCCCTGCCGACGCTTTTCCGTGTCATTCCCAACACGGCCATCGCAATCCGGCAAAGCATTTCGCTCATCGCTTCAAAAAATGCTTCACCCGAACAGAAAACGTTGCTATCCAAAATTTTCGACGAATTGGGCAGTGCCGTATTTTTGGACGAACAACGCATTTCAGCCGGTACGGCATTGACGTCTTGCGGTATCGCCTATTTGTTTCGCTACGTTCGCGCAGCAACTTTGGCCGGCGTGGAATTAGGATTTTATCCGAAAGAAGCCCAAAATTTGGTCGTCAAAACGATGTTGGGCGCAGCCGCGTTGCTGGACAATACGCACGAAAATCCCGAAGTAGAAATCGACAAAGTAACTACGCGGGCGGTAGAAGAATTGGTGTGAATGGAAATAAACAAATTGGCTTTGGACTTGTTGGCGATGTCGGCGCGTTCGTCCAGTTCAATAAATTCATCCTTTTTGCGCGTATAAACAATTTTGACGTCGGGGTGCTTTTGGGTGATGTATTTTCCGGCCAACAAGGCGACTGCGAGATTGATGTTTTTCTCTTTCCCTTTTTTGCCGAGTGCACCCGGATCTTTTCCGCCGTGTCCCGGGTCGATGACCAACACAAACGCATCGTCCTTACTATCCGCTCGC
>BNUG01000159.1 GCA_025997195.1 Clostridia bacterium
GCTAAGATAGAGAGGGACTGCTGGCTGTCCCGGAAATCGGAGGCAAACGAAATGAGTAAATCGAGACAGAAGTACGATGAGGAATTCAAAAAGAATGCAGTAAAACTCTCGTACGCAAGCCCCAAGACGGTAGCGGAGATCGCCGAGGACTTGGGTGTAGGTCCGAACTTGCTGTACAGATGGCGGCAACGCTACACGGCAGACGGAGACAAAACAAAATATGCCACGCTCGAAGAAGAACTGAGAGCAACGCAACGAGAGCTCGCCGAGACCAAGATGGAGCGAGACATGCTAAAAAAAGCAGCGGCCTACTTCGCGAGTCTGCACAAGTGAAGTACGAATTCATACAGGAGCATCCCGAATATCCTGTAACGAAGTGGGCCTGGAGCTTGCAGATCGACCGAACGGGATACTATAGCTGGCTGAAAAGCCGGGAAGCTCGCGAAGAGCGTGAGGCGTACCTTAAAAAGAGAATCAAAGAAGAGTTCGAAAAAAGCCGGGGTACATACGGGCCCGACAGAATCACGCAGGAACTCAGAAAGGATGGCGAGAAGATCGGCCGGAACAAATGCGCCGGGTATATGGCCGATATGGATCTTGACTCCAGACACAACCGGCATCGGGCCAAGAGCCTGACGAACAGCCGGAAGGCGCGCGGAGACGGGTATCCGAATATCCTTCGGAATGTCCTGATGCCGATCGTGCCGAGGATGGGACTTGTGAGCGACATCACATACCTGCGGACGGATGAGGGATTCATGTATCACTGCATGATCAAAGACCTCGTGACCGGCGAAGTGCTCGGCGACTATATGGCCGACCGGATGACAAAGGAATTGGTGATCAACGCATTCCTTGCAGTGACTGCCAGACACGAACTCTTAGAAGGCTGCATCTTTCACAGCGATCGGGGCAGCCAGTACACGTCAAAGGCATTCATGGATCTCCTGAAGAATTATGGGATCCGCCAGAGCTTCTCAAGAGTCGGGATGCCGGGAGACAATGCGTGGTCGGAGAGTTTCTTCGCCACGATGAAGAAAGAGCTGATTCACTGGACGCACTTCGAGACGAAGTCCCGGGTGCGCGAAGCGGTGTTTGAGTACATTTATTGCTTTTACAATGTGACGAGGATCCAGAAAAGGCTGGGCTACCGGTCTCCGAAGGAATTCCTCAGATCATTGGATTGGAAGGAGTTATTGGCTGTTGCTTAGAAAACTGTCGACAAAAAAGTTGACGTCCC
>BNUG01000160.1 GCA_025997195.1 Clostridia bacterium
GTCGCCCGGCCAACATAGCCTTCTCCGTCCCCCCTTCGCAGTAACACCAAGTACAGGAATATTAACCTGTTTCCCATCGACTACGCCTTTCGGCCTCGCCTTAGGGGTCGACTCACCCTGCCCCGATTAACGTTGGACAGGAACCCTTGGTCTTCCGGCGAGCGGGCTTTTCACCCGCTTTATCGTTACTTATGTCAGCATTCGCACTTCTGATACCTCCAGCATGCCTCACAGCACACCTTCACAGGCTTACAGAACGCTCCCCTACCCAACAACGCATAAGCGTCGCTGCCGCAGCTTCGGTGCATGGTTTAGCCCCGTTACATCTTCCGCGCAGGCCGACTCGACCAGTGAGCTATTACGCTTTCTTTAAATGATGGCTGCTTCTAAGCCAACATCCTGGCTGTCTGGGCCTTCCCACATCGTTTCCCACTTAACCATGACTTTGGGACCTTAGCTGGCGGTCTGGGTTGTTTCCCTCTTCACGACGGACGTTAGCACCCGCCGTGTGTCTCCCGTGATAACATTCTCCGGTATTCGCAGTTTGCATCGGGTTGGTAAGTCGGGATGACCCCCTTGCCGAAACAGTGCTCTACCCCCGGAGATGAATTCACGAGGCGCTACCTAAATAGCTTTCGGGGAGAACCAGCTATCTCCCGGTTTGATTGGCCTTTCACCCCCAGCCACAAGTCATCCGCTAATTTTTCAACATTAGTCGGTTCGGTCCTCCAGTTAGTGTTACCCAACCTTCAACCTGCCCATGGCTAGATCACCGGGTTTCGGGTCTATACCCTGCAACTTAACGCCCAGTTAAGACTCGGTTTCCCTTCGGCTCCCCTATTCGGTTAACCTTGCTACAGAATATAAGTCGCTGACCCATTATACAAAAGGTACGCAGTCACCCCATAAAAGAGGCTCCCACTGCTTGTACGTACACGGTTTCAGGTTCTTTTTCACTCCCCTCGCCGGGGTTCTTTTCGCCTTTCCCTCACGGTACTGGTTCACTATCGGTCAGTCAGGAGTATTTAGCCTTGGAGGATGGTCCCCCCATATTCAGACAGGATACCACGTGTCCCGCCCTACTCATCGAGCTCACAATATGTGCATTTTTGTGTACGGGGCTGTCACCCTGTATCGCGCGCCTTTCCAGACGCTTCCACTAACACACACACTGATTCAGGCTCTGGGCTCCTCCCCGTTCGCTCGC
>BNUG01000161.1 GCA_025997195.1 Clostridia bacterium
CTTCCTGCGCCGCGTGATGGAGCAGCCGCGCGGTCTGTTTTTCGCCAAAGACGACGTCCCGATGCTTTTCGGCGTCGTGCTCAAACACGCCGGACGCTATCTCGATATTGCCGCCGAAGAAGGCACGGAACTGCCCGAACCGCCGGAACTCGTGTCAAGGATTTGGTTTGACGTGACAGATTTGGGACTGATTCGCGCAAGACTGGAATTTTCGTACGGCGGCGCCTTTTTCCCCGCCTTTGGGAAGAAGAGCAGGGAACGCGGCTACGACCTCGAAGGGGAGCTGCTCGCAGAGGCTGTCCTTCGCAAATACATGGGCGAAGGAGAGGCGGCAGACGAAGGGACGCTGCTGCTCTCGGGTGACGACCGCATCTATGAACTGCTCTCGGACGGGCTGACCGCGATCGGGGCGTATGCGGAAATCTTTATGTCCGATGAATTTGAAAAATTCCGTGTGCGGCCGCCGTTCCGGCTCGGCGTCGGCGTGAAGGTGGACGGTCGCTTGCTCGAGATGGACATCGATTTGGATGGTATCGATATAGAAGAACTCGCGGGGGTGCTCGCGCATTACCGCAAAGCGAAGAAATACAAACGGCTGAAAGACGGGAGTTTCCTTCCCATAGGCGATGAGGACGCACTCGGCGTACTTTCGGAACTCTCCGAAACGCTGGAGCTGAGCGAGCAGCAGATCGCGGGCGGACACATCGAACTGGACATGAACCGTGCCTTGTACGTGAACGCCCTGCTGAAGCAAAGCGAGGCGCTGCGTTTTGAGCGCGATGAGTCTTTCCGCAGCATCATCCGGCAGATTCAAGGCGCAGGCGACGCCGACTTTGAAATACCGCCCGCACTGAGGCAAACGCTCAGGAACTACCAGCAAACCGGCTATCGCTGGATGCGTACGCTTGAGAAACTCGGTTTCGGCGGCATCCTTGCCGATGACATGGGACTCGGAAAGACCATCGAGGTTCTCGCTGTTCTTGAGGCGCATCGTGAGAGTAAAGGCGCGGGGACGTCCATCGTTGTCTGCCCCGCCTCGCTTGTACTCAACTGGGCGGCCGAGGCGGCACACTTCACGCCAAAACTTCGGGTCTGCGCGCTCACAGGTACAAAAAGCGAACGAGCCCGTGCGTTCGGGCGTTTTTCCGAAGTCGATCTCGTCGTGACGAGCTATGGGCAGCTTCGC
>BNUG01000162.1 GCA_025997195.1 Clostridia bacterium
ACAACGGTATCAAACTTTTTAGCGCCGCCGGATTCAAACTCGCAGATGCGCTGGAAGACGAGATCGAAGAGATCATCACGAAAGGCCGCGACGTCAACAACCATATCACAGGTGCGTTGATTGGCCGTACACGCGAAAGCGAAACGATCGCGTGCAAGGAATACACGAATTTCCTATGCGGCTACCCGAAGGAAGATTTGACCGAATTCAAGGTGGTCGTTGACTGCGCGAACGGCGCGGCGTACAAGGTTGCCCGGCAGGTCTTTACTTGCATCGGAATACAGGCTGTCTTTATGGGCGCGAAGCCGGACGGCACCAATATCAATGACGCACGCGGCTCGACGCATCCCGAGGCGATGCAGCGGCGTGTTGTCCGGGAACAAGCCGATCTCGGTCTTGCTTTCGACGGGGATGCGGACCGCCTGATCTGCGCGGACGAAACCGGCGCCCTCATCGATGGCGACAAACTCATGTATGTCTGTGCAAAGGCGCTGAAAGAGGAAGGCAAACTAGAAGGCGATCTGCTCACGGCGACGGTGATGAGCAATCTTGGTTTCGAGGAAGCCCTGACGCATGCGGGAATCAACCTACAGAGAGCCGATGTCGGCGACCGGTACGTCCTTGAACTCATGCGAAAGACCGGTTCTGTCTTTGGCGGCGAGCAGTCAGGACATTTGATTTTTTTGAACGAAAACACGACGGGCGATGGTCTCTTTGCCGGACTCAAATTTCTCGAAGCCGTCAAGCGGAGCGGACGCAAAGCATCTGAATTGGCGGGTGAGGTCACGATCTACCCGCAAATTTTAAAGAATGCGAGTGTCAAGAACGAAAACAAATTCAGTTACGACAAGGATGAAAAGATCGCGAAAGCGATCGTTGAGGCAGAATCAGAGATGGAAGGCCGCGGCAGGATCTTGATCCGGCCGTCAGGTACGGAGCCGCTGGTGCGGGTGATGCTCGAAGGGGCCGACAGCAAGCGCCTCCCCCGTATCGCCGACCGGTTGGTGCGGCTGATCGAAGATCGGTTGAGATAATAACACGCTGTCGCGGCAGAATGACATAAGGAGAACGGGACGGTATGTGCGGAATTGTTGGATATGCGGGAGATAGCAGCGCCAAGGCAAGGATCGTTGGCGGGCTTCGAGCGCTCGAGTACCGGGGGTACGATTCCTCGG
>BNUG01000163.1 GCA_025997195.1 Clostridia bacterium
AACCGCAGGAGGCCGGACTGTTGTAGATGTGACCACAATCGGGTTGGGACGCGACCCGGAGTTGCTCAAAAGAATTTCTGTCGAAACAGGTCTAAATGTGATATGCGGTACCGGATACTATGTACAAGAGGCTCAGTCCGCGAAAAATCTTGAACTTTCAGCAGAAGAAATGGAGGAGAACATTGTACGGGATATTGAAATTGGGATTGGACACTCCGGTATCAAAGCAGGTGTGATTGGTGAAATCGGGATCAGTCAGGTTATATATCCATTTGAAAAGCGTTCTTTAGAAGCGGCATGCAAAGCGCAATTAAGAACCAATGCACCGTTGATGATCCACATCAACCCATGGTCAACACAAGGTCTGAACGCCATGGAAATTGTGAATACATATGGGATTGCTCCGGAAAAGGTTGTCATATGTCACAGCGATGTAGAGAATTGTGAGGATTATATTTTTTCACTGTTGGACAAAGGTGTTTTTGTGGAGTTTGATAATTTCGGCAAAGAAATGAATACCGATCGCTGGGATATAAAACCCGGTTATGGAAGATTTGTATCGGATTGGGATCGCGTCAACCTATTGAAAAAGATCATTGCACGCGGTTATGGGCGTCAGTTATTGTTCTCCTGTGATATTTGTTTAAAATCTCTTCTTCATGCATATGGCGGATGGGGTTACGACCATGTGCTGACACATATTGTTCCCATGCTTTATGAAGCCGGCATTCCAGAATGGGAAGTAAAAGAAATCCTTATTGATAATCCCGCCCGATGGCTTGATTTTTAAGCAAGGTTTTTTGATATTTTGAAAGGAGAAATGCATGAATATTAGCAGGCCGATCATTCCGGACAGTGAGTTTTTTGATCGAATTAAAAAGCTGCAGCATATTATGAAGAGGGAAGGTATTGACATTGTTCTCGCATTTGGCAACGAAGCGGAACCACAGTTCGCTCGGTATTTTTGCGATTACTGGCCTTCCTTTGAAACAACGGCTGTTTTGCTGGCGCAAGAGGGGGATCCTATTTTATTGATTGGTCCCGAAACTTATACATATGCAAAGGACAGATCACGAATAAAGAAAATCCGCCGCCTTGCCGCATTTCGTGAATCCTCAAATCCTGAATATCCCG
>BNUG01000164.1 GCA_025997195.1 Clostridia bacterium
AGATGCTCTGTTTCAATGTCCAATCGCGCGGAACTGATGCTCAATCTCTGCGGATGGGGTGTCCAATCTGCGCGGCACACATGTCCAACCCAGCCGATCCGCCTGCTCAATTCAGACGGCATATCCAGTTAATGGGATGTATGCTAAATCAATAGATGCCTATTGTGCATCTCTACAGAAATTCGTTTACGATATTGAAGAAGCATTATTGCAATATGATCCAGAATATCCCCCGATAACTGGTCTAGATTTTGGCGGTTCCGGTAAAAATCCATCATCTTTTTTTGTTGCAAATAAGACAGAGAGATATCTTGCGGACAACTGCACTTTTCAAGGAGAACAAGATCACGAGTTAATGCAGCAATTAATATTTGGCGGTATGGATTATTTTAGTCCTGTTGGACGGGATAATTACATAAAGCGTGTTGAAAGATTTTTGGAAGAGGACTAGCAAACAATACATTAGAATAGAGGTTTTAAATGTCCAATAGCGTCGAAGAAATTAAGCGGGCGATTGGCCGAAACAATCCAAGGGGATGCATATGCCGTCAAGTTCAAGCAATTTGCTTTGGATATGGAAAGGTTTAGACTGGAGGATATAGCCCTGCAGAGCGCAATCAAGGTCATTGACGATCGGCTTACGGCCACAAATACCGTTTTCGGAAACGCGCTCCAAAAAACCGAAACGGCTTTTGAAAATGCACTTCAGAAAATCGAAGGTGACTATCGGCGTTTCGAAAACGAGGTACATACGCAAGAGGTCATATTCCAAAAAAAGATGCAGACGAACCTGATTATTAGTGTCGCAATCGCAGCGGCCGGCGTTGTCCTCGCTGTGCTTGCACTTGTGTTTTGAATATCGTCCGATTTGCGTTTTATCACGGGATAGATGATGAGTACGGCAATCGGTGTGTAGAGATTGTTGTGACGCTGTCGCAACAATTGAGTTGGTCGCATGTTATTGAATTGTTATCGTCAATAAAAATCGCGAGGATATTTCGTGTTAACTTCCTAAAATTTTACGCCTAACAGAATCAACTGTCTGCAGCAAATGAATGTGGTGGGATTCGAATCTCAGAGTTTTCTAATCTTCAATCTTATCCCGAATCAGTTTCAAGACTTCTTCGT
>BNUG01000165.1 GCA_025997195.1 Clostridia bacterium
AGTCCGGCTTCGCCGCCGACCCAGATCGCGCCGCCGTTATCGCTCCCCTTGTTGCCGGAAACGATGCAGTTCGTGAGCGTGACATGGGACTGATATACACGAATCGCTGTTTGTGTTGCGTCCGGATTTGCACGGCTGCCGTCGATCGTGATGTCCCGCAATTCGAGCGTAGTGCCGGGGCTCGTGATGTCAAGCACATAGCGCGCATTCACCGCGTTTCGTTTGATGACGATGGGGCCCGTGACTCCTGGATCCTTGGTGATCAGGACATTGTCTGCATAGTATGCGGAACCCAGGCCGATCATACTTTGCTCGCTGATGTCACTGAGCAGGTATATCGTGATGAGCTCCGGGGTATTCTGCGGAATATTCGAATAAGCATAGGTGAGTGAGTGATAGGGTTTGTCTTTTGCACCGGTCACGGTAGTAGAACGCGGCGCCTCGTATACCCAGAACTCCTTATTCTGTAATTTTAATACATAATCGCCGGGCGTGGCGGCATCTGTGGAAGCCTCAATGTCATAGGCAAGCGGCGTCCAGTCCAGACAGGCGAGCTCCGCCGCCGTGGTCGTGGCGTCCGCGCGCTGCGCAATGGTCGCCCCTACATGGTGGTTGATGAGATATTCAAAGGCAACATAGGCGGCCTGGTCCAGTCCGCCGGCGGCGATCGTGACCTGTTTGTCGTCGCCTAAGTAGATGCCCTCGACCCTGCCGTCGCCTGTGCCGATGACCGGAGCGCCGGAAAGGGTAAAGGAGCCTTGGTTGAAGTATACGTCGCTGCCGCCCAGCAGCGCGACATTGTTGCTGATCTCACCGCCGTTCATCCGGAAATCGGATCCGGCATACGCGATATTGACACCGGCACCGTTTGAATCCGGATTGTTGTTGTTGGTGATCTTGCCGCCGTTCATCACAAGATGGCCGTTGTTGTTGATAAAGACCAGGCAGTCTCCGGTTTCTCCGTCCGCGGCTTTCCCGTCGACCACCACGTCTTCAAGAACGAGCGTCGAATTAAATGCCGCAATCAGTATTTTGCCTTTATAATCCGCTCCGCGGTACAGCGTTGCACTGACGCCGGCAGCCAATCCGGGCGCACGAGCAAGCGTTGTCGTCACGCCGCCGGGCG
>BNUG01000166.1 GCA_025997195.1 Clostridia bacterium
GCCGAGGCGATAGACATCCAGCAGCGTCCGGTCGTCAAAGACGACGGCCACATCTTGCTCCTGATGTGTGAATTCGATTTCGACGCCGTCCACAAAATCGTATCGGCTCCGAAGGATGCCGCCGATCTCGGCCTGATCGGTCTCGCCCACGGCGTATTCCCTGAGAACATATTTCCCGAGAAGGATATTGCTGATCGCGGCTTTTCCGTCTGCGTTCGTGGTCATGCTATAGGCCAGGGCGCCTTTTTCGTGTACAACTGTACCGCTGCCGTCCTGCGCGAAAATATCTTCCGCCGCATAGAGACGAAATTCCACGCCCGCCATCGGGAGCTTGCCGGAGGGCGGGACACCGGAACCGCCGGTTCCATCGGCGTCCGCCGGTTCTTCCTTTTTCTTGAAGAGGTTGATATGCCCCTTTTGTTGTTCGTTTTTCTGCACGACCTCGATCACGTCGTCGCGGATGTCCTCGTCATAAATCAAACCCGTGAAGTCAAGGATTACATCCGATGACGGATTTGGCGCCGCCGTCCCCTTCAGGTTGTAAACCGGCAGATCCGTCTGCTCGCTTTTGGCAAGGACGTAGCCTTCGGGCGCCGTCACTTCCTCCAGGCGGTAAGTTCCGTACTTGAGGGTTTGAGGCAGGATGAGCTTGCCGTCCTCGCCGGTCTCAAAGGGATGCGTGATCGTCCCGTAAGTGATTGGCGCCGGATACGAAACAAGCATTTCCACGTACCTATTTTCCGTGAGGCTGAAGAGGCGGTAGGCGGCGTTCTTGCCGAGGATGACATTGCCGGTCTCGGCGTCTTTCTTGACGACGCGTACCCAAAACTTGTCCGTGTCCACGAAATACCGCCACGGCTGTTGCACACGACTGTCCTCGTCAACGGTAACAACGAAAGGCGCGATCGGCTTGTATCCGGTCGGGACAGTGGTTTCGGCAATTACATAAACGCCATATGGATATTCCGGAAATTGCAGTCTCCCGTCTGCGCCTGTAAAGAATTCAGGCTGTATGACGCCGTCGATCATCGCGGCCGTTTCCGCCGAATAGTCAATGCCGGAAAGATCCGCGCTGGTCCATCCGCCGGCCGGCTTGGCCAGACTCCCGTTT
>BNUG01000167.1 GCA_025997195.1 Clostridia bacterium
CACCCAGCGCCTGCCCCGGTTGGTCGGCAAAGGCACGGCCAAAATGCTCATCTATAGTGCAGAAATGATCGGCGCGGACGAAGCGCTGCGCATCGGTTTGGTGCAAAAGGTATTCCCCGCAGAGGAACTGCTGGCCGAGACCGAGAAGTTCGCGGAGATCATCCTGTCCAAGGCACCCATCGCGGTACGCGTCGCGAAGATCGCGATCAACAACGGTCTGAATACAGACCTGGCGACCGGCGTCAACTTTGAAGGAGAAGCGACCACAGCGCCGCTCGCGTCCGAAGACCGCGCGGAAGGCATGGGCGCGTTTTTAGAAAAACGCCCGGCAACGTTCACAGGGAAATAAAGAACTGAAAAAGCAGTTAAACTTGTGAAATAACGCGTGTGTCATTCCCGCGAAGGCGGGAATCCAAAGAATCAACCAAACTCGCGGAGGTAAGGCTCCGCGAGTTTTTTCTTTTGCTTGTCTAAACTGTCAAAATTGGCGGCGAGCCAGATTTGCAGCAGATCCGGCCGGCGCTCGGCGGTGAGCCGGAGTGACTGCTCAAATTTCCAAAGTTCGATATGTCGGTGATTGCCGGACACCAAGACCTCTGGCACATCTATCTGTAGGTTCCCGTCTGCGAAGGACGCCGGGCGCGTGTACTGCGGGTATTCGAGCAGACCGGAGTAGACAGACTCTTCGGCGTGGGACTCGTCAGAGCCGAGCACGCCGGGAACGAGGCGGGCCACCGTATCAATGATCGCCATCGCAGGGATTTCCCCGCCGGTCAGAACGTAGTCGCCGATCGAAACCTCTTCAAAGGCAAAAGCGTCGAGAACGCGTTGGTCAACGCCTTCATAGCGGCCGCATAGCAGAACGAGGGAAGGTTCGGTCGCGAGTTCTTCCGCAAGTGTTTGGCCGAGCAAATGCCCCCGAGGCGAAGGATAAAGCAAGCGCGGATTTACACAAGGGGATACACAAGGGGACGGTTCCTGTGTCTGTTTGTCGCGAGAACCGTCCCCGTGACACGCAAGACCGGGTTCGACCCCGAGCGACTGCAGCGCGGCGAAGATGGGCTGCGGCGTCATGAGCTGACCGGCGCCA
>BNUG01000168.1 GCA_025997195.1 Clostridia bacterium
CCGCCGCTGCAAGGGCAAAATCCCCGAGATCGCTCTCCGGACGAAAAAATATCCACAGATCACAAAACTTACCCACAATCCCGACATGGACAATTCGCCTGCAAATTGCAAGCCCGGAGCCTCTAATGCACAAAACTTCCGTTCGGCGGGGACGATTTATCCACAGCTTTATCGGCAAACGGTGTATAATTCAGAATATAGCAGAAACGGGTGATTGCTTCGCCAATTCAGTCCAGCATTTCGTTGTCGGAGCAATACAATTCGGAAATCAAAAGGAACGTGAAAGGGGAACGAAAATGCAGGAAGTTTATGAATTTTTGAAGAAAGCAAGGGTTTATTATCTCGCGACGGTGGATGGAGACAAAGCGAGAGTACGGCCGTTCGGCACCTATTCGATCTTTGAAGGCAAACTCTATTTCCAAAGCGGAGCGTCCAAACCGGTATCGAAACAGATGATCGCCAACCCAAGTGTCGAGCTTTGCGCGTTCGACGGTCCCAGCGGCACATGGCTCCGAATCGCAGCCGAAGCGTACGCGGATGAGCGCCTCGAAGCGCAGGAAGCTGTCCTGAATGACCATCCGCAGCTGAAAGACCGCTACGCCGTCGGCGATGGAGAACTGCAAGTATTTTATTTGAAGAACGCGACAGCGACCTTCGAAGGTTTCGCCGGCCCGATCAAGACCGTGACCTTCTAAGAAAGAACCGTCATTCCGGCAGGGGCAGTTTTTTGTCGATGTACATTTGAAAACATCCGGCAAATGTACCACACTTGAAGTATGTTAAAATCATCCTAGGATGAAGAGTTTTCAGGAAATGCGGGAAAAGGTGGCCCGGCGGGCGCGCCGCAGACGGGAGCGTGCGGCGGTGCGGCGGCTCGTGCGCAGCGGCGCGGGTCGCGGGGAAAGAACCATTCTTATTGTCGATCGGTATTTGCCGAAATATGATGAGGATGCGGGATCCCGGTCGATTTGGCAATATGCGTGCTTTTTCGTGAAACAGGGATTTCACGTCATCTTTTTTGGTACGGATGATACGAGACATGAGCCCTATGCTACGGAACTGGAGGC
>BNUG01000169.1 GCA_025997195.1 Clostridia bacterium
GCCACCATGAATCATCGCTGCGTTTGCCTCATCCTGATCGATGTGGGCTTCCATCTCATGTTTGTCGCCGCTTCTGACGACAACATTACCGAGTATCGCACTTCTGGTTCCGTTCTTCCGCAGTGTCACGATCTGTCCTTCCGTCAGTTCCAAGGCTTTGATTTGTTCCGTGGACAAATGCAAATGCCTAGCTGCAATAATGACGCCACCCCCCAAGTCTGCGCTACACTGCGCTATCTCGAGGCGAACGCTTGGCGTTTGATCCAAATCACCCGACATCCGCAAAACCGGAGGGATCCCCAGTACAAAGGTATCGGTCATCAGGATCTCCACCTGTGTTATCGGTCTGGCCGGACCGAGCACCCGTACGCGGGATATCTTTCCTTTTGGTCCGGCAACCGTCACAACTTCTTTTGCAGCATACTGTCCCGGCTGTACGATCGGCTTCAACGGCGTCAATTCATAACCATTTCCAAAAAGCTTGTCGATATCTGTTCTGCAAAGATGTACGTGTCTGCCCGAAATCGCAACTGGTACAAATCTCCTTCCGGTTTGCTTGTATACGGCGATGATCGTCGCATTTCTTATTTGTCTTTCGAGTTCATCCCTCTCTGGCACGAAATCTTCTCCCTTATGGCTCGAGAATCGCTTTCATGATCCCCTTGTTTTTGATATCTTCAAATGCCTGGATCGCATCCTTTACATTGTCGCTGTCGGTAATTCCAAAAATCCCGGGCACAAACTGTTCTGTGATCGTATATTGCTGCTAACATCGCATCCATCCCTTTACTGCTCTACTCGAAATCTTCGCCATTGGGAAAGAACATGATTTTGTTGAAAAAGTAACCGCCCTTTGCGATCTTGTCGAATACATCCGGTGCTTCTTCCAGAGAAAGCCTGTGACTGATCATATGTTTGGCTGAAATTTTGCCTTTGCTAAAGAGGTCCAGTGCTTCAAACCAATCATTGCCGGGGAAAGGCTTCGTAAAGGAATTCCAAGAACCGATGACGGACAACTGCCCGCGCATGATCAAATCGACTTC
>BNUG01000170.1 GCA_025997195.1 Clostridia bacterium
GCAATTTTGCGCAAAACAATATGCTCCGGCAATCGAGCGTATTCGATGAGTTGATTCTCCGGAAGGAAGAAACGCTGCAGGGACTGCTGGGAAGTATCGAAACGGCCGAGTCAAAATTGCGCGATCTTACGGAAGTGGCGCAGGAACATACGGACTATGGGATCCCACTCGAGCATCACGCCGTCATCCCCGGCAACTATATGGATCCGGATTTTTCGAAGGACTACAAGCAGATCCGCGAAAACTTCCTCTTTAACAAGGAAGCTCTCATCCGCCAAATAGCGGCCTATCTGAAAGACGAACCGGAAGACGCGCTGACCCTGGCGGCCCGCCGAATCCTCTCCGCTTTGGATACCGACGTCTGCTATCAGCTTTCGACGCTTTCTGCGGAGGAACAAGTCGATACGCTGCGTTCGGTATTTGACGAACAGCAAAACGCGCTTTTAGGCGAATACGCGGGTGAACATCCTTCCTTTGAAGGCTTCGAGTTCACGGCGTGGCTCAAAGAATACCTCTTCAAAAACAGCGGAGAAATTCTTGTTCGGACAGGGATGCAAAGCGACAATTTCGACGCGGTCGACAGCCGTGTCAGGACGGAATACGACGACGCTCTCATCGAGGGTCTGTATGTCATTCATAAAGGCAAAATGTACGATTATTCAATCAGAAGTAAGGAGATCAGCGGATGAGTACGCAAGCTACCGATCCAATCAAGGACCGAATCGCAGCCATCAAGGAGCAGAAAAACGTCTACGGGGTGGGCCGGGTTTCCCGGATGAAAGAATACATCGTAGAAGTCAGCGGCATGGAGAACGTGGGGTATTTCGAGCGTGTTTCTATCGCCGACAAGGCCGAAGGCTATGTCAGCCGGATCGGCCGCGATGTGGTGACCGTGGAGTTGGTCAAACAAAACGCGCCGATTTATGTCGGTGACGAGGTCGCGGCTTCGGGTACGGTCTTCAGCGCGTATTTTTCGCAGGACAGCATCGGCAAGGTCGTGGACATGTTTGCTGAGGACAAGATGACG
>BNUG01000171.1 GCA_025997195.1 Clostridia bacterium
TGGTGGCGTCCGATTGGAATGTTTTACCGCCACATACGGTAATCTATGTGAAGACCGGCGATACGGTGCGGCAATATGTGGTCGAAGACCGCGGCGGCGCGATCAATGACAACCGGCTCGATATTTATGTGCCTTCGCACGGTCAGGCGCTCCAGGCCGGCGTATTTACCGCCGAGGTCTATATCGATCCGCCGGCAAGCAACGAGTGATTTTGCGGGACAAAAAGATCGTCCCTCTTGTGTTCCTTATTATGTTATAATTTGAGTCTATGGAAATCGAACTCAAATACAGTATTGATACACCTGAACTCTCTGATGAGATCCTTAGATATTCTTGGATTTTGGAGCATGCAGAATCGCCGCTTCCAGAAGAAGTTCGCATGAAAGCTGCTTATTTCGATACGGACGATCGGGTGCTGACCCGCAACAATATTGCTTTCCGGATCCGAACCGAAGGGTCGAAGACGCTTGCTACGCTCAAGTGGAAAGATGACGATGAGGGCATCAGCGGCCTCTACGTGCGCAGTGAAATCAATGTTCCTGTCAGCGATCCGGCTTGCTTTTTTCATCCTGATCCCGAAATTTTTAAAGAGAGCGATGAAGGTGCAAATCTACTCGAAGTGATCGAGGGCAAGACGCTTGTCAATGTCTTCGACATGATTTTTACACGCCGCCGGATCCGTATAGATGTAGGACGCAGCATTTTGGAGATCTCTTGTGATGAGGGAGTGATCGTAGCCGGTTCCAAATCCGAGCCGATGAGGGAACTGGAGATCGAACTATACGTGGGGGGACGGGAGGATTTGCTTGCGGCCGGAAATATCCTTGTGGAAAAATACGGGCTGAAGCCGGAACTTCGGACGAAATTGGCGCGCGGCGTCGCGTTACTTTTGAAACAATAGAAAGGGCCTTGCACGCATGTATTTCAATTACCTGGATCAGACTGACAAAGAGATCGCGGACATGATCCGCCGGGAGATGGGCCGGCAAGAGTCGAAGATCGAGATGATCGCCTCGGAGAATTTTAC
>BNUG01000172.1 GCA_025997195.1 Clostridia bacterium
TTTTTCTTTGCAGCCGCGTCTGGTATACTATGGATTGCAGCAGTAAAGGAGTGTGCCGTGTTTTTTGACATCCTGATCTTGATCATCATCATCGCCTGCGCCGTCTTTGGATTCCACAACGGACTCCTTATTTCTCTGTCACGCCTCGGCGGATGGATTGGTGCCGTCATCGTCGCCTTCCTGTTCCACAAGGACGTCGGCGCCTGGCTGATCGAGCATACTTCGTTTTATGAGAGAATTACCGAACGCACGCTCAAGGTCTGCGACGGTTTCGTCGCCAATGCCCAAAGCACCTCGGACAATGCCGTCGCCAAACTCGGCGAAAGCCTCGCGGCGGAAGCGGCCGACAAGATCGCCGCCCACGTCTGGACCATCGTCGTCTTCGTCGGCGTCATCCTCGGCATCAAACTCATTCTCTTTGTCCTGACCCTCTTTCTATCAAAAAAATATCACGACGGTTTCATCGGCGGCATCGACGGCTTCGTCGGCCTACTGTTCGGGCTCTTCCAGGCAATCGTCGCCATCCTCGTCGTCTTCGCCCTGATTCTCCCGATCGCCTACACGACAAGCGTCAAGACGCACGACTTCATAGACCGGGAGATGGACAAATCCATAGTCGCCGAACTGATCTACGAAAACAACCCGCTGCTTGAAGTCATCGACGGCTTCCTGCCGACGAGCCTCCGTCCCGAAAAGTGGATTGAGCGCGCGGATACCGGCTATACGCCCAAAGACTGGCTCACTCCGGATGAGAAGACCGCACAGACCAATATCGATTAAATCGGCTCGTCCTCTAAGTTCTCAAATTTTGCAAGTAGTTTGGCCGCAAGGCCGATCTCGTCCTCATCAAAAACGACAAAGCCCGCTTCTTTCAGCATTTCGGAAGCGAGCCCATTCCCCGGTATTTTCTTCCCGGAAAAAGTCCCGTCATAAATCACCTTGCTTCCGCAAGAAGGACTGGATTCTTTCATAATTGCGCACACAACATCGTGTTCGACCGCAAGCCGCAGCGCCTCGACAGC
>BNUG01000173.1 GCA_025997195.1 Clostridia bacterium
TGAGTGGAGAAGTATTTTACCATTCGTTTTAGAATGTAATAAATCAAATATTATTCTATGCGCCGGTTTAATATACTCTCGATATTGTTCCAGCGAAATGATTAAGTTCAACTGAGTCCCTAGATCTTCGCTCATTGTCCATACATCAACCAAATCGCCAACGGCGTCGATTTGCATTTCCCACCTGGCCAAATATGATTCCAAGACTCTGTCAATAAAGTAATGCGCGAGTTTTGTATCCAGATATAAATCTGAAAGAAAATCATCCCAGCCTCTTATCCAAAGACAACGTTCAAAAATACCACCATCCATCATATTGCAAACCACAATTTTGTCATTTGCAATGAGCGCTTCGGCTGTTTCTCTCATACCTTTCGTGCGTCCCGATTCATTGATGTCGGGCCACCTTGCATTGTCTATATCAGATTCGGTGATTTCGCCTTTCAAAGGCAAACTATGATTCTCAAAGTAATATTCGACAGGCTGTAATTTCATACCGAATTCGTCAAACCATGCACCGTCCGGCTGCACTTGCGGATCAAAAGAATCAGGCAGCTTCATTCCGATTGTGCCGAATTCCATTCCCAACTTCTCGCGTAACCAGTCAGGTGTATACCCCAAGCCTTGAATTTTATCAGTGACAATACGAGGAGATAAGGGTCTCCCAAGCCAAATTTCATATTCATCAATCAGATACAGAGAAGCGCTATCGGCACTGTGCGAGCCAATGCTAACAGGAGTTTTGTCTGGCTGTTGATGATTCAATGCAGCAAGTACTCTTTCACGATTTTTCACACGAATTCAATCTCCAAAATAATTGTATACACAAAATAACAAGCCCTGAATCAGCAAAGTGTTTACGATACACTCTGCTTCCTAGATTCAGGGCTTTCTATCACTTATATAACCTAACCACAGTACAGTTGAGCAATCTTTACTTGTGAATCACTTCACTTGAAAGCTTAATTGATCCATTGATGATACCTTCTTTTGCTTTCGCCACTAATTCACG
>BNUG01000174.1 GCA_025997195.1 Clostridia bacterium
ATGCCGCATTCTTCTTCAGCTAATGAGGTGATCTCTTTCAGAAGTTTTGACAGGTGTTCTTTTGCGTGGTACAAATCAACGATTTGCACAGCACCGGGAAAATGAAGATCGGCGATGTTCCAAATCCACTTGGCTCCATCCCCCACAATGACGACGCGCTCTGCTACCATGACGCCCCGCCGCAAAGCCTCCGCATAAACACGCTTCCCGAAATCATCAGACTGCTCGATCGCGGCGAAGTAGGACGTACTGGATTTATCCCGCACGGGACGTCTGTCTTCATCTATGCCATGCTGCGTGAAGATACACCCGACCTTCATTTCACGGGTCTTTGACGAACCGTCCTCCTGCTTTCCCGCGCGTCCTTCGGTTTCACTTTTTTTCATGGGGACTCCGGTGCCGTCGTACTCGATATACATAATGGGCACACGGTTTGTTTCCGCAGGGGCTGCGTTATCGGGATGATCGAATATTTCTTTGATCCGGGCATCAGATTCTGTTCGGATATTTTCCCCTATGGCCTCTGAAATCCTGTCAGTATCCTTACCGGAAACATTTATACCGCACAACTCAAACAACAATTCGCTGGTGGGTACAAATGCTTCTAATGTGGCAAGTTTCGCAACGGCCCTTCTCACGCCCGGAGTAAAAGAAGTACCAACTATCCCGAGCATTTCATCTTTCGGGAATGCATGAGTATGGCACTTTTCGCATTCAAAATAGGTACGCGACAGTTTTCCGTCACCGAGCATGCTGGTGACATTCTTATCCCGATTGCTATGACTTATCATGGGCTCGCCGCAGTCAGGACAAGCGGGCACACTCTCCGGCAATGCCGACAGGAAGGCCAGAAACGCTGCGTTGCCGATTGCGAGGGCGGCAGCGCGAAAAGCATCCTCGGCTTTGAGAATATCCGTGCAGCCTTCGGCATTCAGATGCGCAGCAACTTCGGCAAATGCTGCGGCTTCGCGTTCGCGCTCCTCCGCAATGATCAGTTTTTTTTA
>BNUG01000175.1 GCA_025997195.1 Clostridia bacterium
GCTTCGATTTCCTCACGGGCAAGAAGGTCTTCGGTGAACGTTTCGAGAAATTGCATCCGAACCAGATCATCGTCGTCGAAGGCATCCACGCCCTCAACCGCAAGATGTCCAAGGGTATCGACAATACCGAAAAATTCAAAATCTACATCAGCCCGCTCACACAGCTAAATATCGACGACCACAACCGTGTGCCGTCGACGGATATCCGTCTGCTGCGGCGCATGCTGCGCGACTACCGTACCCGCGGCTACGCACCGCGCGACACATTCAAGATTTGGCCCAAAGTCCGCCAGGGAGAATCCGTCAACATCTTCCCCTACAACAGCGAGGCCGACGAGGTCTTCAACTCCACCCTCCTCTACGAACTCCCCGTAATTCGCAAATACGCCGAGCCGCTTTTGGAAGAAATCCGGCCCGGAGAAGAAATGTACGGCTACGCCAAATGGCTGCTGTATTTCCTGCGCTTCTTCCGACCCCTCTCCGATGAAGAGGAAGCCTTTATCCCGAAAGAGTCAATCTTGAGAGAATTCATCGGCGACGGAGAGTAAAACACGAGAGAGCACAAGGGGGATGGTTCCTAGTGTGTTGCAGTTGCATGACATTTTGGGGGATTCGTTGCATACGTTGAGGGTTGGAAATACAATGGTTGTATGTCAAATAAGATGCGTTCAGCCTTTTTTGCCCTTGTCGATTTCATCGCGTTCAACGCTTCCTGCCTCTTAGCGTTTATATTGAACGCCGCCCTTACGACGACTGGCGCGGGCGAAGCGGAAGGCACGGCGGCCGATGCCTATTTCAAAGTTTATCTCGGTGGATTCCTCCTCCTCCTCATCGCTGTGAAATTGGCGACCTTGTTTGTCACTTCCGTTTACCGCATCCTCTTTGAATATGCAAATCTGCAGGACTTCAAACGCGTCGCTTTTGCGTTGGCCGGCGGGACTTTTGCTTCGGTGACGGCCGCTGCTCTGTTTGGTATCGAATTTGCGCTCACGCCGCGCGTG